>DATCXH010000829.1:0-4972 GCA_036565925.1 Vicinamibacterales bacterium | reverse complement strand
GGCAGCAGCCAGATCGCGTGCGGAAGCACGAGCCGCATGTTATTCAGCCACTCTCCACGGTGACGTCGTCGGCCAGCGCTTGAGCGCGTCGATGGCCCAGTCCGGCATGCGATCGGTGTGGCACGTCGTGCAGGGATTCGGCACGCCCAGTCGCTTGGTCGTGACCGGTGAGATGAACTTGAACGTGTGGCTGCGAACGCTGACGTTGCCGATGGTGCGCTCGATCGCGGGCATGTGGCAGGCGACGCAGCGGCTCCCAGTGCTGTTGGCTTTGTGCTGCGTGTGCTGTTCGATCGTGCCGCGCGGTCCGGGCTGGACCTGCGGGCCATGGCATTGGAGACAGACGCCATCGCCGGGCAGGCGCAGGTCGGCTTCGTTCTGGGTGCCGTGCACGTCGTGGCAGCCGTAGCAACGCACCCCCTTGAGTGACATCTGGCTCTGCACGAAGTCATTACCCTGCATCCGATTCTTGTGAGCGGTGCCGTCGGGCCAGTGGGTGAACGACTCTTTTCCGAGGTGATGTTCCTCGAGCATCCACACGTCACTCAGCCGGTCGCCGGGGTTATAGCCCACCGGCCAGTCGTAGTAGACGCCATCGATCGGTTGGGTGCGGGGCTGGCCCTGCGAGTGGCACTGGATGCACACATCGTCGGCGCGAACCGCGTCGAGCTTCGCCGGGTTCACGATCGTCGACGCGACAGGGAATTCCACATGCAGGCTTCCCGGGCCGTGGCACTTCTCGCACCCGACGTTCCACTCGGTGACTGTCTTGGTTTTGATGTCGTAATTCACCGAGTGACAGCCGTCGCACAACGGACCCGTCGGTCGCTGCATTTGATCCGGCGGGTAGTGGACCGCCCACCAGTCCGTGCCGTTTTCGACGAAGTAGCGTCGCCAGGTTTTGGCGCGGACGTCCCATTGGACGGGGAAGGCGTAGTAATCGTCGCCGCGCTTGGTGAAGTAGCGCTGCTTCCATTTGCTGCCGTAGGTGAACGCAATATCTTCCTTACGGAAGGTCACGAGCGGATTGGGCGTCGAGAAGTCGCCGACGATGGCCTCGGGATGCTGGGCCGGATCCTGGATGACCTTGGCCATCAACGTGTCTTTCCACCGGTTGTAGACGTCCTGATGGCAGCTCGCGCACTTCTCCGACCCCACGAAATGTTTCTCCGCATTTGGCGGTGGCTCGCGTCGCGCGCAGGTCGTGAGGCTCACAGCGGCGACCGCCAAAACCATGAGCACGAGTATGAAGCGTGATGGCAACAACATTGACCCCAATATATATTGAGCGTTTCTCCAACGCTGAAGATCCGCTTGGCAACATCAACGCTGCCGGAGTCGTCTCGTGACGCCCGTTGAGCGGGCTGTTGTCGTCGACGATTGACGTCGTATTCCCGTTGCCTGTAACTCGTTACTCATAGCCGCGCTTGTACGTGGGATTTTTGTTAGACTGATCGACGGTAGGGAGTAGCAAGCCCGCATGTGCGGGCGGACTGGCCGTCAACACGAAGCATTCGCTTCCGGCCTCATCCAGTCGATCGGCTCAATACGGCGCGTCCAGCAGGACGCTGCCCTACGGGCGACCCCGCGAGACTACCACCAACGCCTGGAGGCCATGGTGGTTGTCTGGATTGCGTTTCTTCTCTTCATCTTTTTCCTGCTCGCCCTCGATCTCGGAGTCTTTCACCGCAAGGCCCACGTCGTCTCGGTTCGCGAAGCGCTGACCTGGACGTGCGTCTGGGTGACGCTGGCCCTGGCGTTCTCAGGGTTCGTCTATCTGGCATACGAGAACCAATGGTTCGGGCTCGGGATGATGCCGGATCCCGTCGATCGCAGCGCGGCGTTTCCCAACGGCCGCATCAACGACGGCTGGTCAGCGTTCCTGAAATTCATCACCGGCTACGTCGTCGAGGAATCGCTCAGCGTTGACAACGTGTTCGTCATCGCCATGCTGTTTCAGTATTTCGCGGTGCCGCGTGAGTATCAGCATCGAGTGCTGTTCTGGGGCATCATCGGTGCCGTTGCGATGCGCGGTCTGATGATCGCCATCGGCGCGCAGCTGGTCGCACAGTTCTCATGGATCCTTCTGGTCTTCGGCGGCATCCTCATCCTCACCGCGATCAAGATGGCGTTCTTCACCAGCGAAGAGGTCGACCCCGCGCAGAACTTCATCATCCGTAAGATCCAACGCAAATTTCCGGTGACCGACCGATTCCATGGTGAGCACTTCTTCATCAAGGAATCGCGGGGTTGGATGCTCACACCGCTCGCACTGGCTCTCGTCATGGTCGAAACGACCGACCTGATCTTCGCCGTCGACTCCATTCCGGCGATCTTCGCCATCACGGCCGATCCGTTCCTGGTGTTCACGAGCAACGTGTTCGCGATCCTCGGACTGCGGTCGCTGTATTTCGCGCTCGCCGGCGCATTGCACACGCTGCGCTATATGAAGCACGCCTTGGCGGCCGTGTTGCTGGTTGTCGGCGTGAAGATGCTCGCCCACGAGCCGATCGAGGACGCGCTTGGCGAGAATTTCAATCTCTATCTGCTCGGCGTCGTGCTGACGATTCTCGCAATTGGCGTCGTCGCGTCGCTGCTTCACAGAACCGGAAAGGCGACGTCGCACACCTCGTCCGCAGCTGCGGCAGACCTGAAGTCCACGAAGTAGATCTCGCGCGGTGCCCCGGTGATCTCGACGTTGTTCGCGGCCGCCCACTGCGTGACGCCGTCGTAGGCGCTCAGGATCTGCGGAAACGCCACTTGCGCCTTGCGCAGGCGCACGTAGGCCTCACGGTGCGCGGGCTCGAACCGCAACGCGTGCGTGGACACCGAGTCGGGCAGGTCCACGCTCGACTCAGAGGACGGCGCGATCGGCATACAGGCTTCGGCCGGCCCGTCGCTGTCTTCGTTGACTTCGCCGTAATAGACGACGAACGGATGACCCGCAACGCCGCCGTGCTCGCGTGCCGTGGCCGCGAGCCTCGCCATGGTTGCGCCAATCCACGCGGGCAGTTCGTCGACATCGACGTGCCGCTGTTCGACGAGCACCAGCTGTTCGGGCACCTCGCGAACACGCACATCGGGATAGCCGAGTGGCTCGTCGCGTCCGGTGAGCCGGCTGCAGAGATGTGCGACGAGCTCGCGCTGACTGGCAACGCGTTTTTCGAACGCGTTCCAATAGGTGGACAGCTGCTCGGCCGCGTCCGGTCCCGGCGCCGAGATGATGTCGGCGACACGAGTCAGTGGCATGTCGAGACGGCGCAGCATGACAATCAGCCGCGCGGTCGCGAGTTGGCTCTCGCGATACCGTCGATAACCGTTCTCGGGATCGACGTCGGCAGGAACCAGGAGCCCCATCTGGTCATAGAGCCGCAGCGCTTTCGCAGATAAGCGAGACCGCCGCGCGAAGACGCCGATTGTCAGCAGCGCGTCGGCGCTGGCACTCATTGGCTTTAGTTGCGGCCCGGGCGGACACGCGGACTGGCGCCGATCTGTTCGTAACGAAAGCCGTCCGACTGGCGATCGAGACGCATCAGGTACATGCCCTGCGGGTTGCTGCGTGACAGGCTGCCGCGAGCGACGACGCGATCCGCGGGTTTGATCGTGTCGGCCGTCATGCCCTCGGCGATCAACTCGTAACGGTTGTCCATCTCGAGGCGCCAGTCGAGCGTCTTGCCGCCCTCACTGACGCTGACGATCACATACGGATGCGGATTGATGAACTGGAACTCGCGAACCGCGCCTTCGACGGTGACCTGCTTGTTGCTGTCGTAGATGGCCTGAATGGAGTGGTGAGCGACCAGCGGGGACGCGGTCAAGGCGAGACAGCACGCGAGTAGCGATCCCCTCCTCAGCATGGCGTCGATTCTATACTCTGTCGAATGAGCACGTTCGACCTGGATGCGTACCTGACGCGCGTCGGCTGGCAAGGTTCACTCGAGCCCACACTCGCCACGTTGGCCGGGCTGACGCGCGCGCACATGACACGTATTCCGTTCGAGAACGTCGACGTGCTGCTCGGCCGCGGCATTCGCATCGACCTCGACAGCATCACCCGCAAGATCGTTGTCGAGGGGCGCGGCGGGTACTGCTTCGAGCAGGCCACGCTGTTTCAATCGGCTCTCGAGCGGGTCGGCTTTCGCGTCACCGCACATGCCGCGCGAGTGCTGACCATCCTGCCCCGGCATCAGGCACCGCGGACCCACATGTTCCTGGTTGTCGAGACTGAGCGTGGACGTTTCGTCGTCGATCCTGGATTCGGCGGACAGGGGCCGATTGTCCCCGTGCCGCTGAAGGAAGGCGTCGATGTGCGCGATGGCGTCGATCGACATCGGATGGTCCACCGAGACGAGGAGTGGATCCTCGAGGCGCACATCGACGGGACGATGAAGCCGCTGTGGACCTCCTCGCTGGAACCGCAGTACCCGGTGGACTTCGAGCTGGCGAATCATTGGGTCGCGACGTCAGCGGCGTCGCCGTTCACGAACCGGTTGATGCTGCGCGCGTTGACACCGGGCGGTCGCACGTCGGTCATGAACCGCGATGTGACGGTGCTCAGCGCGGGCAGGAGCGAGAAATATCAGTTGGCCGATCGCCAGGCGCTTCGGGCGCTGCTCGACGAGCACTTCGGGTTTGATTTGCCGGACGTCGAGCAACTGAAGGTGCCGGCGGTTCCCGAATGGTCATAAATCGACACGGTCGAGGCCTGCCGCCCTCGCCAAGGCTATGGCGCGACCCGTCGCCGTGGGACGGCGTATCAAAACAGGTAGCCAATCCCCCCCTGAATCTGTCGGGGATCACGCGCGGTTGTAGACTGTAAAAACGAGCTCGTGTTGATATTGCTTGGCGGCGATCTGAAGTTGACGTGGTTCGTGATGGCCGTTCTCGGTGGCAAATTGGTTCGTCGATGGCAGGGCAATGATGCGGACGTTATCGACGTTGTCGCGCTCGTACGTGCCGAAGACGTGGGTCC
>DATCXH010000265.1:0-8142 GCA_036565925.1 Vicinamibacterales bacterium | reverse complement strand
TCGCGTACGCCCACCGGTGATCCGCGGACACGGCCGGCGCCGCATATGAGGCGCGGAACTGCCGTAATGATTCCGCCCAGTCGTAGTCGTGCGCCGCCGCGACTGAGCCGAGGAGAAATCGCGGTCCCGGGTCGGAAGGATCGCGCGCCAGTGCCCGCTCAGCGAGCGCACGGATCCGGGGCGCCGCCACACGCAGGTTCTCGAACCCGTTCGCTTCGGCGATGAGGTAGCCAACGCCCAACGTCGCAGAGGGCTGTACATACGCGGGATCCAGCTCACTCGCGTGCTCGAAGCACGCCTTCGCGCGCTGCCAGCTCTCGGGCGTGAACTTGGTGATATCGGCCGCGTAGTAGCTCTTCGTAGGCGCCAAGATCAGGCGTGTGTACGGCCTCTCTCAGTGCGAGCTTCATCTTCAGCGCCGTCGCGATCGCCTGCGCAATCTCGTCCTGCACGTCGAAGATGTCGGCGAGCTCGCGATCGTAGCGCTGCGACAACACATGCGTGCCATCCGCGGCGGTGATCAGCTGTGCTGTGACGCGAAGCCGATTTTCGGACCGGCGGACGCTGCCCTCCAGCACCGTATTCACGCCGACCGCCTCGGCAATCCTGCGGATATCGATATTCCTGGCCCTTGAATGCGAACGCCGACGTCCGCGCGATCACTTTCAGCCCCGGGATCTGCGCCAAAGCGTTGATGATTTCTTCGGCCAGCCCGTCGCCGAAATACTCGTCATCGGCGTCACGGCTCATGTTGGCGAACGGCAGCACGACGATCGACGGGCCGCTCGGAGCATCGGCGGTCAACGCCTGCTGGAGCGCGGTCTTGAGCTCGCCGGCGGTCGCGAAGCGTTCAGTTGGAACTTTTCGCAAGCACGTCGAGACGATCCGCGTCAGGCCGCCGGGCGCGTTGAGCGGTTTCGGTTCATCGCGGAGCACCGCACTCAGCACGTCGGCCACTGAGTCGCCGTCAAACGCGCGCGCCCCGGACAGCATCTCGTAGAGGACAGCGCCAAAGCTGAAGAGATCGGAGCGCTGATCGAGGTGCCTGCCTTGCGCCTGTTGCGGCGACATGTAGGCCGCCGTTCCAGAAATCGTGGTGGTCGATGTATGCGTGAGATCGCGGTCGACGTTTGCGGCGAGCGTCGCGACGCCGAAGTCGAGCAGCTTCACCATTCCAGTTCGAGTGACCAGGATGTTGGCGGTTTCAGGTCGCGATGCACGATCCCCTTCTCGTGTGCCGCCTGCAACGCGGCGACGATCTGGTCGGCCAAACGCAACGCCTCGTCCGATGGATATGGGCACTGGAGCGGTGTGCCTTCGATGTACTCCAACACCAGATAATCGGGACCGACGTCATGTATCTGACAGATGTTGGGGTGATTGGGCGCGGCTATCGCACGTGCTTCCTGCGCGAACCGACGCGCGTGTTCGCGCTCAAACGCTTGATGGCAACAATGCGATCGAGCCGAGCCGAGGGTCATGGGCTTTCCACACCTCGCCATGCCGCCAGCGCCGATTCGCGCGACGAGTCGATATGGCCCGACCGCCTGGCCGGTGGCCCACTGCACGCACAAGATTGTATCTGGGGGTTCACGGAAGAATCGGCTGCCGGAGGCGCCAGGCCCGCAGGTTGCGCCGTGCCGCCGCACGCTCACAATCGAGTCCCCGCAAAGTTGTATCAGGGGCGGGTTGACCTAATTGTGACGCTCGGCTCCATCGACGCAACGCCGGCCTCGGCTTCCCTCCGCGCAGCTCGCGAGGCGGACGGTAAGTCCGACCTCTATTTCGCAGGCGCGACAGTCAGCTGATTCACGATCTTGTAGCCCTCGGCCTTGTCGTGGGCGATCGCTTCCGCCGTCGTCTTCTGCTCGGCCGTCGGGACGGTTCCCTTGAGCACGACCGTCTTCGTCTGCGCGTTCGTGTCGACGTTGATGCTGCTGGCATCGACGCGGCCGTCGGCGATCAGGGCAGACTTCACGTCAACAGTGTTGGCACCCGCAGCGGTCTTCTCGGCCACCTTTTCTGTATCCTGCTTCACACCACGCACGGTGTTGGCGCACGCACCACTCAACGCCGCAACAACAATCAAGGCACACACGCTCGTAGAGTGTTTGCTCACAATGTTTCTCCTCAGAACGCTCATCGCTCGGTCCTACTGCACGCGGGGTGCCATGTGTACGGCTGAGGCTCTAAGATGAACGGAATGGCCGAGGCTGGCATCGTGTTGTGCGGTGGCAAGTCCACACGCATGGGGTCGTCGAAAGCGCTGCTGCCATTTGGCTCGGAGACGATGCTGCAGCGTGTCGTGCGTTTGCTGGGGGAAGTCGTGTCACCGATAGTCGTGGTGGCCGCCGCGGATCAGGATCTGCCCGCGCTTCCGCGGGACGTGATCGTCACGCGAGACGAGCGTGACGCTCGCGGGCCGCTCGAAGGCCTTCGCGCCGGACTGAAGGCACTGCCCCCGCACGTCGATGCGGTATACGTCACGAGCTGCGATGTGCCGCTGCTCATACCCAACTTCGTTCGTCAGATACTCGAACTGGCGCACGGCTATGACATCGCGGTGATGGAGATCGATGGCTTCACCCATCCGCTCTCAGCGGTATATCGCCGTGCGACATTGCCCTTCGTGGAAGATCTCCTCGCGAAAGATCGCTTGCGACCAGCGTTTCTGTTCGAGTTGGTGAAGACACGTCGAGTACAGCCGGAGGAGATGACAGCCGATCCGGATCTGCGCACGCTGCGCAATCTCAACACGCGCGAGGACTACGAGCGGGCGCTGGCCGACGCAGGCCTTTAATTGGTCCTCAGTGCTTGGTCCTTGGTTCGTCGTCCGATGTACGGACTAAGGCCAAAGAACAAAGGACGAACGACTACACGCGGGGCACATCCTCGCCGAGTGCCGTGGCGAGATCGATCTGGTGCTCTTGCTCCTGACGAAGGATCTCTCGGATATCTTCGGCGAGCGCGTATTCCTGGAGCGATTCGCACTGCACGACACGCTCGCGATACGCACGAATGGTCGCCGTCTCGTTCTCCAGATCTGCGCGCAGCATTTCCCGCGCATCCTCGGACTGCTTGACCGGCAGCGACTTCACGGTCGGCATCCCGCCGAGGTAGTCGATCTGCTTGGAGATAATCAGCGCGTGCTGCAACTCTTCGGCGGCGTGTCGTTCGAGCTCTTCAGCGATCGCCATGTACTCGGCACCCTTGAGCACCTGTGAATACACGACGTAGGCAATGATGGCCTGATACTCGCGCGCGAGGTCTTCGTTGAGCTTGTCGATCAAGGTCTCGCGGGTGATCTTTGTGGTTTCGGTGGGCGACGCTGTGGCCATAGGCTGATCTCCAAGGAAAGTGCGATCCAGACTCGATACGGACAGCGGTACAGCAAAGCTCGTGCTAGCCGTCACGCAGGCGCTAGAATCCGTCCCGTGACTCGCTTGAGGTTGGGATGCTGCGCACTCGCCCTTGCGGTGCTGATCCATGGCATGGTGACGGCGCAATCGCCCGCGGCATCACGCCAGCCGCGAGTGGACGCGATCTTCAATCGGTTTACCTCATCAACCCCGGGCTGCGCAGTCGGTGCGGATGTTCGCGGTGAACATGTGATTCGTGCCGCATATGGCAGCGCCGACCTCGAGCACGACGTCCCGATCACTACCGACACCATCTTCGAGGCCGGTTCCGTGTCGAAGCAGTTCACCGCGGCGGCGGTGACGCTCCTGGCGCGCGACGGCAAGCTGTCGCTGGACGAGCCGGTTCGCAAGTACGTTCCCGAAGTGCCTGATTTCGGCGCGGCGCTGACCATCCGCATGCTGCTTCAGCACACCAGCGGCTTGCGCGACTGGGGCAATCTCGTCGCGCTCGCGGGTTGGCCACGGACCACGCGTGTTCACACCCACGCGCACGTCCTCGACGTGCTGAGCCGACAGCAGTCGCTCAACTTTCCGCCGGGCACTCGATGGTCGTACTCGAATTCGGGCTACAACCTGGCCGCGATCATCGTGACCCGAGTCAGCGGCAAGTCGTTCGCGGAATTTACAAAGGCGTCTATCTTCGAACCGCTGGGAATGAAAGACACCTCGTGGCGCGACGATTACACCCGCATTGTGAAGCGTCGGGCAAATGCCTACGCCAACCGCGGCGGGACGTTCACGCTCAGCATGCCGTTCGAAAATGTCTATGGCAACGGCGGGCTGTTGACGACAGTGGGCGATCTCCTGAAGTGGAACGCCAACTTCTCTACGCACATCGTCGGCGATGCCGCGTTTGTGAATCTGATGGAACAACGGACCATGTTGCCGGGCGGCCGTACGCACGAGTATGCGCTCGGCTTGTATGTCGACACATACAAGGGCGTCCGCGAAGTGGATCACAGCGGCGGAATCGCGGGCTACTCGGCGCATCTCGGGAGATATCCAGAACAGCAGGTGTCGGTGGCCGTCCTCTGCAATCTCGCCGAAGCCAATGCGACCGCGTTTGCGAAGTCCCTCGCCGAGCTCTATCTGACCGGCCTTCGTCCAGCGACATCACCAACGCCGACTCACGCCTTGACCGATGACGAAGCCACGCGGCTCGTCGGACTCTATCGTTCGCTCAAGCCGGCGGGCGTCATGAGAATCGAGCGCGACAAGGAAGGCGGCCTGCTTGCGCGCGACGTCGCGCGGCTGGTACCAATGTCGGCGACGCGTTTCGCCTCGATTGACCTCTCAACGTTCGAGTTCGATGGTCAAGGACAACTGCGGGTGACGGACGAATTCGGCACCGTGGATGTGTACGACCGCATGGAGCCCGCGACTCCAGACGTCGAGGCGTTGAAGGTCTTCACTGGCCGCTATGTCAGCGACGAAATCGAAACCAGCTTGGAGGTCGCGCTGGATGGTGACAGGCTGGTCGTCCGGCGGAGGCCTGATTTTGAAGCGCCACTCAACCCGGTCTGGTCGAACGGCTTCTTCAGTCCGCCGCTTGGATGGGTGATCTTCGCGCGCGATGCAGCCGGTCGGGTGATCTCGATGAGCATCAACCAGGATCGCGCGTGGGACGTCAGGTTCTCACGTCAGTAAGGTAGTGGCTAGAGGTACGCGACGCCGTCAACTTCTTCACGTAGTGGTCATCATCGCGATTTTGGCGATTCCACTACTTTTGGATTTGCCCAAGGGCGAGCAGCAGGTCTTCACCGGTACTGTTCGCGAATGGAAGGCGGGCGAATCGATTACCGTCGCCAGTGAACAGACCGCCCCCGCGGGCTTCACAGCGCGATTGCGCAACACACGTTACGAAGGACCCGTGGACCAGATCGGCACGGGCTCGACCGTCACCATCTGGTACCGCATCGTCGGCGAGTCACACCCTGTTGTAGACAAAGTGCGCGTCAACGTTCGCTAGCGCCGGATCTGAAACTGGACGACATCGCGCGGCGATTCGCGAGGACGCCGCTCGCCGCGATGAAACCCGCGAAGGGGCCGGTGATGACAATGGGCGTGAGATAGTCCACCGGGAGCGCTGCGGGTACGAGCAGCCAGCCGAGAAGCGCGCCTCCCAGCATGCCGGCAATCCACGAATACGCCATGGTCTTGAGCGTCCGCTCGGTCGCAGGTGTCATGAATAACCTATCGGCCGAACGACGGCGGGTCTGAAGTAGGCGGGTCTAAAGACCCGCCTCTACGAGGTTATTCAGTGCAGGTATAGCTCGCCGCGTTGTTCTCGGTTCCCGGGGCCCCGGTGAACTTCGGGAACCTCGGCCATTCGCACAGCGGGCGCGAACGGTTCGCGTTCGGGTTGCCGTCGGTCGTGACGAGGCCTGATGGCGCCTTGCCCTTCTCCACCCACTCCTGCAGCGCCGTGAGGCTATCCATCTTCGCGTTGAAGATACCGAAGCCGTGCCCGAAGCCGGGAATCATGTAGAACCGCATGAAGCTGTCGACGCCCGACTTGCCGAACTGCTTCACCTGCCGCTGGTAATAGAGCTCGGAGTTGTGCGGTGTGATGAAGTCGTCCACCGTGCCATGGGTCATGATGATCTTGCCGCCCTTGGCCTTGAACTTCTCCAAACTCACGTCGCTGACGTCCATGATCGACGCGACGACCTTGATGCGCTCCTGATACTGCTTGGGATCGAACGTCATCGTGTCGAGCTTTGGATTGCGCGTGATGATGAACTTGGCGGTCTGATCGCCGGCGGTATAGAGCAGTGGCTCTTTGCCTGACAGCGGATTCGACGGCTGCGGCACCTGGCCAAAGCTCGAACGGCCCTGGAAGAGCGCGCCTTCGAGAAGCGCCCAGCGCGGGAAGGTATCCATGCCCGCGATCGCGAAGCCGGGCTTGTAGTCGCTGGTGATCTTTGCCACAGCGGCGAGCTGCGCGTCGGATAGACACGCGTCGCCAGCGTCGGAGCCATTTGAACATCGCAGCGTTTTCACATCGAACGCCTTGTTGCACGCTTTCACGTCGCTGATGATCCCGTCCTTCGCACCGTCGAGCGGGTCGCATTTCGCGTAGACCACATCGGTGATCAGCTTCACCTCCGCAGGATTCATCCACGCCGCACCACCGCCCTCATAGAGCGCTCGGCCAACGTTCAGCGAGCCGAGATGCAGCAGCGTGACGTTGTACGCCGGGTAGTTGGCGACGACGCCGTCGTAGTCGTTCGAGTAGCGCGCCGCAGCATCGAGCGCTTCGTGGCCGCCCTGCGACCCGCCGATGAAATAGAACCGCTCGGGCGCGCGGCCGTAGGCCTTCCGGATGATCGTCATCGCCGCGTCATGGCCTTTCTTGATCGACTCCTTGCCGAAGTTGCGGAGCGCCTCATCGTCGAGCGCGAATGAGCCATCGAAACCTTGTGTGGACTTGTGGCCGCCGTCGGTGCCGAGCGTCACGAATCCCTGCTTCAGCGGGTTGTCAACGTCGGCCGGCTGCAGTGTGAAACCCGTGAGGCCGGTGACCAGCGTGCCGTTGTAGCCGCCGCCGCCCATCTGCAGCGCCCGCCGGTTCCACGACTGCGGCAGGTTGACCTCGAACTCCAGGTTTGGCGAGCTCGGGTTCTGTGGTTTGACGATGCCAGTCACTTTGCAGAAATCGCCGTTGGTGTTGCCCTGCTCCGTTGCGGCAACCGCGACGGCCGTCTGCACGACCGCGCCGTTCGTGGGCAGACCGATCGCCGACGCGGGAATCGAGAACCCCTGGAGGCTGACGCATGCCGATGCAGGCAGCGCGGTGGTCGCCTCCTGCGTGAGGCCGGCGAAGGCGGCGATGCTGACGAACGATGCGGCCAGCAGGCCGCGGACGAGAGTCGCGTGTCTCATGGTCCTATCCTCGGTATCGGCGATCGCCTTAGTCTACAATTCGTCCACACATTGTGGATGACCGAATGGACCGGTCTATCGCCGAGCAAGCATCGCATTCAACGGATCGCTGATATCGGCGCGTATAATCCGGCCCGCATGTCCTCCCTCGGCAGCAGCCTTCGCCTTGCCCCTGCGCGTCTCGACGTTGAACGCGGCGCCAACGGATCGATGATCCTGCGCTCTCCAGAGCCCCTCGCACCGTTCGCCCGTGCGGTGGGCGACTGGCTGGTCCAGTGGGCGGCAGCGGCGCCGGATCGCAGCTTTCTGGCCGAGCGACGCGGCGACGATTGGCGGCGGGTGACGTATCACGAGGCGCTCGAGGCCGTACGGCGGATCGGTGGCTCCCTGCTGGCCCGTGGTCTGACTGCATCGACGCCAGTCGCGATCCTCTGCGACAACTCGATCAATCACGCGCTGCTCGCGCTCGGTGCGATGCACGCGGGCATTCCAGTGGCGCCGATCTCCCCCGCGTATTCATTGCTGTCGAGCGATCACGCGAAGCTGAAAGCGATCTTCGAGCTGCTCAGGCCGGGCTTGGTGTTCACCGATGGTGCGGCGAAGTTTGAACCGGCACTGGCCGCGATCGGCGCGTCGGCAACCTCGATCGACGCCGTGCTCGATCAAGAACACGGCGCCCGCATCGATGAAGCCTTCGCTGCCATCGGCCCGGACACCATCGCAAAAATCCTCTTCACATCGGGATCGACGGGTACACCGAAAGGCGTCGTCAACACACAGCGGATGCTCTGCTCCAATCAGCAGGCGTGGGCACAGGCATGGCCCTTTTTCGACGACG
>DATCXH010001144.1:0-4443 GCA_036565925.1 Vicinamibacterales bacterium | reverse complement strand
ATCGTAAAGTGAGTTGAGCCGCTGTTCGGAGTGCGAAGCGCAAGCGACGATGCTCGAGGCAAGCAGGCCGATGAGGGCCCAGCGCATTACGGGAAAAGCGTGCCGTTCGAGCCAACGTCGACGAAATCGCAATAGCCGCCAATCGGCGATCCCAACTCGAACCTCACCATCGTCAGACGACGTTCGTCCTTGTTGATGAGCAGCTCGCCGAAGTACACCGTGCCGAAGTCCTTGACGATCACACTGTGACCGTCAATCCGTGCGTTGGTCGGCGGCTTGCCCTCCCACTTCAGCTCTTTGACGATTGTCGTGTAGATCACGCCGTCGCGCGTCGTCAGCCCGGGACGCTCCGGCTCGCATCCTTCCACAGTCGCGCCCGTCACCAACTGATTGCTATAGCCGCGGAAAGTCTTCAGATCGTCCGCTGCCGCGAGCACTTTCGATCGCGTGTCGTACTTCTGAAATAGCCCGATGTTCAGATTCACGGTCAGCAGATTTCCCGCGATCATCACACCCTGAATGGTGGTGTCGCGCGCCGGCGCAATCGAGGGCTCACCACTGCCGGCCACCGAACTGCGGCTGACGAGCGTCCCGCGCACCCGCTTGATCGTCACGACCGGCTTGCGCCCCACGGCGATCTCTCGCGTCTCCGCGATCACCGTGGTCGTCGAACTCAGTTGCGACTGCCGGCCCTTGTGATCGGTAACCGCAGCAGCGTGCTTCTCGTCGTCGAAGAGTCCCTCAGCGAGCGTGAAGGCGGAACCGAAGGTGATGATGTCGCCGAACGATGCGCCGCCGATCTTTGACTGCGAGCGACCTCCCGACACACCGAGCGAACTTGCGCCGCCATTCACGTCAACGATGATGGTGCTGGGTCGATAAATCTGGCCGGCAATAGCGGACGCATTGCCACGGAACACGAACCGTCGCGTCAAATCCATACGAGTTCTCAGTGGAGAGGTCAGTAGGATACGTCGAACTCGTACTCGCCGATGACCGCGTTCTGACCGCTATCGTGAACCGTGAGCGTGTAGCGTCCCGCCTTCTGCAGCTCATCCACAGGAACGAGCAACATCAAAGGCGCTCCGGAGGCAGGGACCGGCGATCGGCCTGATGCTACCGCCGATCGATTCGCATCGAGAATCTCGTACGCCAGAGACGAGGACTGGGGAGGCGTGAGCAGATCGGCCGACAGCGCAACAAATCGCTGACCGGGAGCAATGGTGACGATTGTGGCAGCGCCACGCGTGGCACCGCGCAGCATCACCGGCTCGATCGACTGCGAACTGGCGGCATCGCGAAGACCGGGCACCGTCACCAGCGATTGGTAACCGACCACCATCGCGAGGGTCGCGGCGACGGCCCATGGCGCCGCGACCATCGGACGACGCCACCACTTCGGACTGGTCAGGACGGCCGGGCGACCCGCCTGGGGGTTTGCAGCCATGACCGGACCCGAACGCCGCGCCTCCAGCCGAATCATCTCGCCGAGCCTCACATCGTCTGCGCATTCGGCGCAGTCGAAGTAATGCTCTTCGAATTCAAAGCGTTCGACCTCGGTCATCTCGTCGAGGAGGTACCGTTCCGAGGCCAGTCCGTCGAGTGCTTGTTGATGCGTCATGGCGTTCTGCACCTTAGTGCGGGAATGTCCCTAGACGTTTCATGACCCGACGAATTCGGTCTTGAACCGCTGTTTTGCGCGATGCAGCAGCACTCTCAGGTAATTGCGGTCGATGCCCAGCCGCCGGCACACCTCGTCTTTGTCCGCCTCTTCGAAAAACAGCCAATGCAGCAGCTGACGCTCCTTCTGCGGCAATGTCCCCATCACAGCGCGGACGTGGGCCCGATCCTCGTCCAGGCCGACTGCCATCTCGGCGTCGATGCCAGGGTCGGGCAATGCCGCGCCGGCCTCCTCCTCGAGGGGCGTCGTCTTCGAATGGGAGCGATACATCTCGAACAGGACGTTGTTACAGACGCTGTTGACGAACGCGCCAAAGCCGCCGGGGGACTGAATGCCCCCAGGCTGGCGAAGCGCCTTCACGACGCGCAGAAACGTCTCCTGCCGTGCGTCGTCGACCTGGCTCGGTGAGCGCAGGCGCGATCGCAGCTTGATCGACAGGAGATCCCCGAAATAGCGGGTAAAGTGCCGCTCGGTTTCCGGATCTCCCGAGGCCAGCCGATCGAGGTACGCACGGTCGAACTCAAATCGCCCTTCGCGTGACACGCGCGCAAATCGTACGCTCGCGGTCTTCCGACGCGCAAGGCGAACCGCAGCGACGGCGGGCCGCAGGGGCCACACATGCGTCGCTACGCACACGCCATCGGGGCATTGGTGTCTTCACCGCAGTCGCCCATCATGCGGAAGGGACGGAACGACACATGACACTCGTAGGTCCGCAAAAAGCTGAGGAATCGCTTGTAATCCCGCGGATCCATGTTGAACGCCCGAACCAGCATCTTGTAGTTGCCGCGGGTATGCGCCAGGCCCTGCCGCACGAGGTGCCGCACGTCTTCTCGAGTGATGTCGTGGTTCATGAACGGCTCATGCACCTCCGACCAGAACGACACGCGCTCCTTCATCAAGCGGTCGAGACGCTGTTGCAGCGTGGCTGAGCTTACGGCCGCCGACACGTTGACCGCGACTGGCACCACTGGAGCGCTCATGAAGCTCGATGAGGCGGTGATCGCGACATCTGATCGCGGCGTGCTCTGCGTGCCGCGAGTCGAGACATCCGTGGGCAGCGAGGTCGTGTCGACCCGGCCCGATCGAGCGCCGACGACGAGGCGCTCGGCCACGTTCTTCAACTCGCGCACATTGCCCGGCCAGTCGTAGCTGGCGAGACGGTGCATCGCATCGGGAGTGACCTCTGGCACCGGAAGCCGATGCGCGGTGGAGAACATGGAGAGAAAGTGTTTTAACAGCACCGGAATGTCGCCGCGACGGTCGCGCAGGGGCGGCACTTCGATGTGAACGACGTTCAAGCGGTAATACAAATCCTCACGAAAGGTTCGTTCTTTCACGCATTCAGCCAGATTCCGGTGGGTGGCCGCAATCACGCGCACGTCGAGGGGCGGCATCGCACGGTCGGAACCAACGCGCTGAATCTCGCCGGTCTCGAGAAATCGCAGCAGCATCGCCTGCATGCGCAGGCTCATCTCACCCACCTCATCCAGAAAGATCGTCCCGCCATGCGCGGCTTCGAGCCAACCCTTCTTGTCGCGATACGCACCGGTGAAGCTGCCCCGCACATGGCCGAACAACTCGGATTCGAGCAGCGAGTCGGGAAGGCCCGCGCAGTTGATCGCCACGAACTTGTTAGCCCGTCGGGCGCCGCCCTCGTGAATCAGGCGTGCCACCAGCTCCTTGCCGACGCCGCTCTCACCGGTGATGAGTACCTTCGCGCTGCATGCAGCAGCGACATCGATCTCCCGCTCGACCGCGCGCATCGCAGCACTGGTGCCCAGCATGACGGTTGATTTGTCCAACATCTCCGTAAACCTCCGCTTTCCCTCTGTTCGGTGGGTTAGTGCGTCCACCGACGGATTCGTTTCAATCGGGACTTCGACGGCAGAGAGCGAGGTGGTCTCGCTCCTCTCCCCTCCGAACAGTGGGATCAACGGATGATGTGGCTGGAGCGAACGGCGGCCCTCGACGGAACGCAGAATTTACGTCGATGAGCCTGTAACGAAACGTCGGCGCCGGACACTAGCGGTGTGGAACGCGATCAGGACGCCATGAACCGACTCTGCTGGAACGAAGGCCGCGCTTACAACTACGCTGAAGGACCGCAGCCTTTACTGCCAGCAGCGCCCTCAAAGGAGGAGCATCGCATCGCCGTAGCTGTAGAACCGGTACCCCCGCTGCACGGCATCTCGATAGACGGCGAGGATTTCCTCGCGGCCCGCAAACGCCGCCGCGAGGATCAACAGCGACGACTTCGGCAGATGGAAATTCGTGACGAGGCCAGACACCAACTCGAAGCGATGACCAGGGCGGATGAACAGGCGCGTTTCACCTTCGCCAGGCCGCACGATCCCCTTCTCAACAATCAGTGACTCCAACGCGCGCGTCGTCGTCGTGCCAACGGCGACGATGCGACGCCCATCCCGCTTGGCTCTGGTCAACGCATCGGCGGCTTCCTGACTCACCGTATACCGCTCTGGATCGACCTCATGGTCTTCGACGTGGTCCACGCGTACCGGTTTGAACGTCCCGTATCCGACGTGCAGGGTGATTGTGGTCCGCTCGATGCCGCGTGACGCGAGCTCGTCGAGTATTGGCTGCGTGAAGTGCAGACCCGCTGTGGGCGCTGCCACCGATCCTGAGATGTGCGCATATACCGTCTGATACCGGTCGCGATCCGAGGCGTCATCGCGTCGTTTGATGTACGGCGGCAGCGGGACGTGACCAATTCGCTCGATGAGGCTCGCAACGGCTTCCCC
>DATCXH010000881.1:0-5404 GCA_036565925.1 Vicinamibacterales bacterium | reverse complement strand
AGCCGGCACGCTGCTCTTCCCGGCGATCAACGTCAACGACTCGGTCACCAAGAGCAAGTTCGACAACATCTATGGTTGCCGTCACTCGGTCATCGACGGTTTGAACCGCGCCACCGACGTCATGCTCGGCGGTAAGGTCGCCGTCGTGTTCGGGTTCGGTGAAGTGGGCAAGGGTTGCGCGGAAGCGTTGCGCGGTCAGGGCTGCCGCGTGATCGTCACCGAGATCGATCCGATCTGCGCGCTGCAGGCGGCGATGCAGGGCTATGAAGTGAAGACGATGGAGGACGTGGTGAGCACGGCCGACATCTTCGTGACCGCGACCGGCAACTTCAACATCGTCACCGCCGAGCACATGTCGAAGATGAAGGACAAGGCGATCGTCGCCAACATCGGTCACTTCGACAACGAGATCGACATGGCCGGCCTGGGCAAGTGGAAGGGCATCCAGAAGATCAACATCAAGCCGCAGTACGACGAGTGGGTGTTCCCCGATGGCCACAGCGTGATGATCCTGGCCGAGGGCCGCTTGATGAATCTCGGGTGCGCGACCGGTCACCCGAGCTTCGTGATGTCCTCGTCGTTCACCAACCAGGTGCTCGCACAGCTCGAACTGCAGGCCAACGCCGAGAAGTACGGCAAGACCGTCACGATGCTGCCGAAGAAGCTGGATGAGGAAGTGGCGCGGCTGCACCTCGATCAGCTCGGTGTGAAGCTGACCAAGCTCTCGAAGGAGCAGGCTGATTACCTCGGCGTGCCGGTGGAAGGCCCGTACAAGGCCGATCACTATCGTTATTAGTTAGTGGTTGTAGTTAGTAGTTAGTAGTAGGGCCGGTCCGCCTTCGCCTTCGGGCTTCGGCGGGACCGGCTCTTTTTCTGTACGGATCGATCCGAGGTATGAGCCCCGAGATACCCTTCTATTACGTTGTTCGGCGGGACGATGAACTTGACGCGGTGCGCGCCATTCGTGCATTGGACGCATTCGTTCGCACACCAGGCGGACGAGTTCGTCTCGACGGGCCTGATCGTGTCGTCGTGTGGCGAGATGGCGGCCTGCTGTATCTGAGTCCAGGCGCACTCAGTCTCGCCGGTTACCTCGATCCGGATCCGCAAGCGGCTCGCTCAGACCTGTCTGGGCCCGAGATGACGCCGTCGCGAACGTATCCGGGGCCCGCGATGGTCGCTGTGAGGACGATCCCTGCGGTAGAACTGCCGCCGTCCTGTGTGTTGATGATTGGCACACCGTAGGCGATCAGAAGAACGCAGGAGCTGTCGATCTACTTGTGATCGCGCGGGAGGATAGCAAGCTGGGTCCGATATCTGTCCGGCGAGGGTCGATTGCGCGGCAGCGGCGGATGGGAACGCCGCTGCCGCAAAGGACGCGAGGACTGTCAGGACGTCGGCTGGAGTGACGGCGCCTGAAGTGACGGCAGCGGCTTGGCCACGAACAGTCTGCGACAAGGCTTGGCGATGAGCCGCGCCCAGCGATTCGCGCGATTCACGCGCGCGCTGTCCGTCGCGATACCGGTGTTGGCGTACATCTGTCGATACAGCTTCGAAATCAGGACGAACGCCATACGGGCTCGAAGCGTTCGGACACAGCGGGAGCGCGCCCAAATCTTCGGAAGACTGTAGAAGTCATCCCATACCGCCTGTGTCCTTCCGCGAATCTCGTCGGCCGACATCACCGGATGCGCGGCATAGACCTTCGGGCGGTTCTCCTGAGGGATCAGCCAGTGTCGCGTGATCGGAATGCCTGCTACTCGGGTGGCGTCCTCTCCAAGTTTCTTTTCCCACGCTTCGAAATCCACGGTACCGGGATACGGCGTCAGCATCACGAACTGCGCGAAGGTGAGTCCGGCGCGGTCCGCGACGTCGGCGGTCGCCTCGAACGTCGTTGCCCTGTCGCTGGGAAGGCCAAAGATAAACGAGCCGAGCACGTGCACGCCGTGATCGCGGAAGGTGCGTAGACGTTGCACGAGAGCGTCCCCGCTTTCGTTGAAGCCTTTGTAGACGTCTTTCAGGCCCTGCGGCGTGACAGCTTCGACGCCGACCAGCGCGCCTTTGATGTTGGCGCGTCGCATCGCATCGAGGAACGCGACATCCTCCGCCGCTTCCATGGTGATCTGGGTGAAGAACACCATGTCCGATGGCAGCTCGGCGAGCTTGGCCATCAGCTCGAACCGTTCGGCCCGCAGTCGCTTCAACTCGCCGATGCGTATCAGGTTCCGTTGGCGCTCTGCCATCGCAATGTCGGCCAGCGTCACAGGGTAGAAGTTGTCATCTGCAAGGGCGATGAAACGCAGCCCGCGGCGGCGGAGCTCGACGATCTCGTTGACGACGGCATCAACCTGTCGCTGCCTCGGCTTCTGCCCGTCCGTCCGCCAGACAGAACAGAACGAGCAGTGCTTCGGACAGCCGCGCACGGTCTGGACGGAGCCCCACATGTAGCGGCCCTCGGGCAGCAAATCCCATCGCGCCGGGACGAAGCGATCGGCATCGACGCGTCCTGCCTCATACCGAGGCTGCAGCGTGCCCTTGACGGCGTCTTCAAGTACAGCCGGCCAGACCACGTCGCCATCGCCTCGCACAACCGCGTGGGCGCCACCGAGCTCGTGTGCCTCTTCCGGATACAGAGTCGCGTGGATCCCGCCAAACACCACGATCGCGCCGCGGGCCCTGACGTCCTTTCCGATCTCGTATCCGCGAAGCGCGTTGCCGGTGTGAATCCCAATCCCGACGACGTCCCCTGGTTGCACGCTCGCCAAATCAAGGGTCTCGAGCGTTTCGTCAACGATACGTGGCGCGCCGTACGTGGAAGGCGTTGCCGCCGCGAGGACAAACAGCCAACGCGGTGTGATGACGCCGACGCCGAATGAGAGATGGCTTGGGTTCACTAGATGGACAGTCACGCGACTCCAATCGTCAGAAATTCACAATTCGGCCGTCTTGCGCACAGTCGCAACGACGACACCAAGGTTCAGGCGTGATCGGACGGACGCTTCGGGGGCGTCGAGCACGGCCGGGGGGCTGTTGAAAGTACCAGCTCGTCCTCCGCCTCGTCAATGTCCAGATTCACACGCAATGCGGTGAACAGGCATTTGCAGGCCGTCGATGACGTGATTGCCAGATGTGGAAGCCATTGCACGTGAAGCCTGGTGCGCGTACCCTTGATACTGATGCTGACGTGGTTTCGTCGGCGGGCGAGCGCCCTGGCACTCGTTGCCTTGTGCTCGTTCACGTCGGTCGGAGCGCTTTCGACGGCTCATGAGTTGGGGTGTGGCGACGAGCTCTCTGAGGGCTTTGCCGCTGGTCACGCCCCCGGTTCGCATTCGGTCGGTGCGACGCGCATGGGTCAAGAACCCGCGCACTGCGTCCTCTGTCACTGGCTGCAATCGGTCAGATCCGGAGGCGTGGCCGCATCCAGCCTCGTCATCGTCCACGAATCCGATCCTGCTCGGACCGTCACCTCGAATCACCGCGTTCGCATTGTCCCCCGTCTCGACGTTCCTTCTCGCGCACCGCCTGCGTAATCGCATCCCTGAATCCAGTCTGGTCTGAGCTGTTCGTCAAGACAGCTCGACGTCCGGTCGAAGCCGGATATTACGGGTGGTCTATCGGCCTGTCTGGGCCGACGCGTGCAGCGGCGCATTCTTGCCGCACTGGAGTCGTCATGCGGGCTTCGCGATTGACATGCACATGCATTGTCGCGGGTGCATTGCTCGTTGCGCCCTCGTCCATCTCAGCGCAGACGCCGGATGCCCAGGCGCTGCGACAGGAGATCGAGCAACTGCGAAAAGAGTTCGACGCGATCCAAAAGCAGTACGGCGATCGTTTGAGCGCGCTCGAGGCGAAGCTCGGCACGACCGAGTCCGCCGCGCAGCCGCCGGCCGCTCCGCCTGCGGCCCAGCCGGTCGAACAACCGCAGACGACGACACCCCAGACGACGACGGCGCAGGTTCCGCCCGGCGCTGAGGGCGGGGGAGGTCCGACCGGCGCGTTACCGGTGTACGGCGGTGCGGCCTCGTCAAAAGTCTTCAACCCCGACATCGCCGTCATCGGCGACTTTCTCGGTGCGAGTGGACGTAACACGGTGAACCCGCAGCCCGCCCTCGCGATGCACGAGTCCGAGGCGTCTTTCCAGGCGATTGTCGATCCGTACGCGCGCGCTGATTTCTTCCTGTCGTTCGGCGAAGAAGGCGTGGACCTGGAGGAGGGCTTCATCACTTTTCCGGCCATCCCAGGCGGCCTGCTCGTGCGGGTCGGCAAGATGCGCGCGGCGTTCGGCAAGGTGAACTTGCTGCACAACCACGTGCTGCCGTGGACGGATCGTCCGATCGTGATCAACAACCTCGTCGGCGGTGAAGAGGGAATCAGTGACGCGGGGATCTCGGTGGCGCGGCTGATCCCGAATCCGTGGTTCTTCCTGGAAGCAACCGGGCAAGTCTTCCGCGGCGACTCGAGCGATCTCTTCCACTCGAGCGAGCGTGGTGACCTGTCATACGTCGGCCATCTACGCGGCTATCACGACCTGACCGAGAACACGAACATCGATCTCGGGGCCTCGTATTCGCGCGGCCATAATGCGTCCGGTCTTGTCGGCGGCGTCGATCTCGGCCGGTTCACCACACAAGTGTACGGCGTCGACGCCACGTTGCGGTGGCGGCCACTGCAGCGATCCATCTATCGATCGTTCCTCGGCCGATCGGAGTTGATCTGGAGCCGGCGAGAGCAGCCGGTGTTGCAACAGAACTCGTTCGGCTACTACGTCTCTGGCGACTATCAGTTCGCCCGTCGTTGGTTTGCGGGTGCCCGTTACGACCGATCGGCGCATGCCGACGACGAGACGCTTCGTGATTCGGGCCAGTCACTGATGGTCACCTACTGGCCGAGCGAGTTCAGCCAGGTAAGGGGGCAATACCGGCGGACGAACTACGCCATCGGCGATCTGGCCAATGAATTTCTTTTTCAGTTTCAGTTCTCGATCGGAGCTCATGGTGCGCACGCGTTTTGAGGTCGTGGCGCCGCAATCGGTTGAGTGTTGAGGAACTCCTATGACAGTCATGAAATCAGTGGCATGTGTCGTGGCGATCGCCATATCGCTCATCGCGTCAAGTGCTCACGCCCAAGGCAAGCTAAACGTCATCACGACCACAGAGGACCTGGCGTCCATTGCCCGAGAAGTAGGCGGCGATCGCATCACCGTGGAATCGATCTCACGAGGCTATCAGGATCCGCACTTCGTCGAGGCCAAGCCAAGCTTCATTCTGAAGCTGCAGAAGGCCGATGTCCTGGTCACGGTCGGCCGCGAGTTGGAGATCGGCTGGCTGCCGCCCCTCATCCAGCAAAGTCGTAACGCGAAGGTGCAGGTCGGTGCCACCGGCTACCTCGATGCGTCCGGTCAGGC
>DATCXH010000997.1:0-7268 GCA_036565925.1 Vicinamibacterales bacterium | reverse complement strand
CTCGCCTTGCCGCTGCTCGACGCGATGGTGCCTGCCGGTGTCGCGCTCGCGCAGACGGTTGCCCGCCCGCTTCGTCGTCTTGGGTTCGTGTACATGCCGAACGGCGTCGCGCGAAATTTCACCGGCATCAATTACTGGACGCCGATCGGTGAGGGCACAAACTTCGAGCTGTCGCAGATCCTGACGCCGCTCGCGCCGTACCGCGATCGCCTGACGGTGATCAGCGGCCTCGCCCAGCACCAGGCCGATGCGTTCGACGATGGCGCCAACGGCGATCACACGCGAGGCACGAGCTCATGGCTGAGCGGTGTGCACTGCAAGCGTACCGAAGGCGCCGACGTGAAGAACGGGATCACGGCGGATCAGATCGCGGCGGCTGAGATCGGCAAGACGAGTGCGTTGCCGTCGCTGGAACTGGCGATCGACCTCAACTTCCTCGCCGGACAGTGCGAGAACAGCTATAGCTGCGCGTATCTCAACACCATTTCCTGGCGGTCGGATACTGCGCCGATGCCGACCGAGAACAACCCGCGCATCGTGTTCGAGCGGCTGTTCGGTGACGGCGGCACGTCGGCGGAACGGCTGGCCGAAGCGCGCGTGAATGCGAGCATCATCGATTCAGTGCTCGGCGACTTGAATCGTCTGAGTCAGTCGCTCGGTGCGGCCGATCGCGTGAAGGTGGGCGAGTACGTCGACTCGGTGCGCGAAGTCGAGCGTCGTATCCAGCGCGTCGAGCAGGGCGGCGGTACGTCTGAACTGCCGACGCTGGAGCGTCCGTCGGGTATACCCGATCGGTTCGACGAACACGTCAAGTTGATGTACGACCTGCAGTGGCTCGCGTTCCGTGCCGATCTGACTCGCGTCACGACCTTCATGCTCGGTCGCGAGCTGAACTTCAGAACGTATCCGGAGATCGGGATCAACGAGGGACACCACGGCCTCTCGCATCATCAGGACAACCCGAATCAATTGGCGAAGTACGCGCGCCTGGGGACGTATCAGGCGGAACTCTTCGCCTGGTTCATCGAGAAGCTGCAGTCCACCCCTGATGGCGACGGGTCGCTGCTCGATCACTCGCTCTTCCTGTATGGCGCGGGTCTGAGCAATCCGAATCTTCACGCCCACTACGATCTGCCGCTGGCTGTCGTTGGCGGCGCGGCGGGCCGGATGAAAGGCGGGCGTCACCTCGTCTTCCCGGCGGAGACGCCGATGACGAACCTCTTGCTCACGATGCTCGACAAGGTGGGCGTGCAGGCGGAGAAGCTTGGAGACAGCACGGGTAAGTTGCCGATTGAGCCGCTGAGCGGCGTTTGAGACACATGCCTAAACGAAAAGACCTTGAGCCGGGTCTAGACAACAAGACCCGGCCTACGCTGTTTCTCGTCCCCATTCTTCTCACCGCATGGCTGGGGGCTGGTCCGTCTGCAGACATCACGCTCGTGCAGGCGGTGAAGGCCGGCAATGTGCAGACCGTGCGCGCCATGGTGAAAGCCAAGGCTGACGCGAACAGCGCCGAGCCTGATGGAACAACGGCGCTGCATTGGGCCGTGCAGAACGGCAATGTGGAGATGGTCGATCTTCTGATTCGCTCCGGTGCGAAAGTCGCAGCGACGAATCGGTATGGCGTCACGCCGCTCACGGTTGCCTGCACGGCGGGGAACGCTGCGATTGTCGAACGTCTGCTTGCCGCCGGCGCCGATCCCAATGGCAGGCTCTCGGACGGCGAGACTCCGCTGATGACAGCGGCGCGTACTGGTAGCGCAGAGACCATCAAGGCGCTGATTGCGCGCAGCGCTAACGTCAACGCGCGAGAGCAGCGCAAGGGGCAGACCGCGTTGATGTGGGCCGCGGCCGAAAACAATGTGGCGGCAATCCGCGCGCTGATTGAAGCGGGGGCTGACGTGAACGAGCGATCGACGGGCGGATCGTTCACGCCGTATTTGTTTGCCATCCGTGCCGGACACATCGACGCGGCGCATGCGCTCATCGACGCGGGCGTCGACGTCAACCAGTCGCTCGCCGACGGCACGAGCGCGCTCGTGCTCGCGGTGATGAACGCACACTACGAACTCGCCGCCGCGCTGCTCGACAAGGGTGCAAATCCCAATGCCGACAATCAGGGGTGGACCGCCCTCCATCAGATCGCGTGGTCGCGCCGGCACAACGCCGGATTCAATCTGCCGGGGCCGGTTGCGACCGGCGGGCTCGACAGCCTCGATCTCGTACGCAAGCTCGTACAGAAGGGTGCCAACGTCAACGCGCGGATGACCAGGGAGCCGCGCGACGGCAATCGCAATCAGTTGAATCGCATCGGCAGCACGCCCTTCCTGATGGCGGCCAAGTCGGACGACGTGCCGCTCATGCGCGTGCTCCTCGAGACCGGCGCCGATCCGGCGCTGACGACCAACCACGGCACCACCGCGTTGATGGCGGCGGCTGGTGTGGGCATCTGGGCGCCGGGCGAGAACCCGGGCACGCACGAAGAAGCGCTGGCCGCGGTGAAGCTCGCGCTCGACGTGGGCGGCGGCAAAGTGAACGACGTCGATCAGGACGGCGAGACGGCGCTGCATGGAGCCGTCTATCGCGGCGGCGCGATTCCCGTCATTCAGTTCCTCATCGACAAGGGCGCGACGCTCGACGTCAAGAACAAGAAAGGTTGGACGCCGGTCGTCGTCGCCGACGGTGTCGAATACACACCAGCCGTGCTGAAGCGCTATCCCGAGGCCGCGGCGCTGCTGCGCAAGACGATGCGCGAACGTGGATTGGCGGTGCCGCCACCGAACCACAGCGCCGAGAAGGCAGCCGATCAGGACACAGCAGCCGGCGGCAAGACGATCTGGGACGGTGTCTTCACCGACGAGCAGGCTGGGCGCGGCTCGAAGGTCTACGCCGTCTCCTGCGCGCCGTGTCACAAGACCGATCTGCTCGGCGACAGCGGCACGCCCGCGCTCGCCGGCGCCGACTTCTTCTCGCGCTTCAGCGGCTCCAGCGTGGATGATCTCGTCAAGACGATCCGCGCCTCGATGCCGCAGGACGCGCCGGACTCGCTGGGCACGCCGGCCTATGTGGATCTGGTCGGCTATCTGCTCAAGGCCAACGGCGGTTCTGCAGGGACGACGGAGCTCTCGCAGGATTCAGCCGCGCTGAAGCAGATTCGGATTACGAATCCAAAATAACGCGTAGAGGCGCGTCTTTAGACGCGCCTCGATCAGGCGGATGTGAAGATTCGCCTCTACGAGGGAGAGAATCGACGTGAAACGAACGCGCGTGGTCGTACTGTCGTCGCTCGTCGTCGCAGGCCTGGTTGTGATGGTTGGGCACGCGCAGCAGGATCAGCCAGCGCCCGCTGCACCGCCTGCAGGACGCGGCAACTTCCTCAATAATTTCACCGGCAACATTACCGTCGGGAACACCAAGGACATGAGCTCGTCGCGCATTAAATTCGACGCCGGCGCGCGCACCAATTGGCATCTGCATTCGGCGCCGCAACTGCTGCTCGTCGAAGAGGGACGCGGCCGGCTGCAGGAATTGGGCGAGCCGATCAAAGATGTGCCTGCCGGACAGCCGGTGCTGACCAAGGCCAACGTCCTGCACTGGCACGGTGCATCGCCGGATCAGTCGGCGCTGCAGTTCAGCGTCTATAGCGGCACGCTCGAGTGGAAGGAGAAGGTCACAGAGGAGGAATAGAGGGGCAAAACGATTCGCCAGCGATAATCTTTGACCTTTGCCTTTTGAAGATATGACTCATACTTTCAGATTCGCGTCTGTCCTCGCGGCCGCGGCACTCATCACCGCCGCTGGATCGCTCATCGCCCAACAGAACACCGGCGCGCCGGTTGTCAGCGAAGTGCCCTCTGCTCCGCCGCCGAAGCTGCCGGAGATCACGTCGCAGGATCTGCTCGACGGTCTGAAGCATCCGTCGCGTTGGCTGTCCTACTCCGGCGATTACACGGGCCGTCGTCATAGTCCGTTGAAACAGATCACGCCCGAGAACGTCAGCCGGCTCGCGCCGCAGTGGACGTGGCAGGCCGAGGGCATGCCGATCAATCGCGGCTTTGAGTCCACGCCGCTGGTGATGGACGGCACGATGTACATCACCGGCAACCAGAACTACGCCTGGGCGGTCGATGCGAAGACCGGTCGTCAGATCTGGCGTTATCGTCGCGCGCTGCCGCCCGGGACGACGTATGGCGGCGCGAATCCTTCGAACCGCGGATTCGCCGCGTACGGCAATCTGCTGTTCATGGGCACGCTCGACGCGCACCTGCTCGCGCTCGATCGTGACACCGGTCGGATCGTGTGGGACGTCGTGCTCGATGATTACAAGCTGGGACACGCGGCAATCGCTGCGCCGCTGGTGGTCAAGGACAAGGTGATCACCGGCAACTCCGGTGGCGACATTCCGACGCGCGGCTTCCTCGACGCCTACGACGCGAAGACTGGCAAGCGCGTGTGGCGCTTCTACACCATTCCCGCCAAGGGCGAGCCGGGCAGCGAGACGTGGTCGAATGAAGAAGTGTTGCCGCGCGGCGGTGGCGCCACGTGGGTGACCGGCACTTACGATCCCGAGCTCAATTTGATCTACTGGGGCGTTGGCAATCCCAACCCGGATTACTGGAGCGCCGAGCGCTTAGGCGACAACCTCTACACCGCCTCGCTCATCGCACTCGATGCCGACACCGGCAAGTTGAAGTGGCATTACCAGTTCACGCCACACGACACCCACGATTGGGACTCGAACCACATTCCAGTCCTTGGCGATATGACCATCAACGGGCAGATGCGCAAGGTCGTGATGGTCGCCAATCGCAACGGCTTCTACTACACGCTCGATCGCACCACCGGCGAGCTCATCGTCGGCAAGCCGTTCACGTCAACGAAATGGGCACGCGAGCTCGATAGCAAAGGTCGTCCCATCGTCTTGAGCAACGGTGTCGTTCCGCCCGGCGGCAGCGAGGCGACGACGCCATGCGTGCCCGACTTTCGGGGCGGCACCGTCTACAACCCGCCGTCGTTCGATCCGGCGCTGCAGCTGTTTTATGTCATGGCGCGCGAGACGTGCGCGTACTACACCCCGACGCAGATGGAATGGCAGGTAGGCCGTTCGTACATGGGCGGCGGCATGCGCAAGCTCGCCGAGCCTGACTACAGCGCACTGCGCGCGATCGATCCGAAGACCGGTGCGATCAAGTGGGAGCACAAGTTCGAAACGGCATCGTTGGCGGGTGTGATGTCCACGGCATCGGGCGTGGTGTTTGCCGGCGACCACGAAGGGTTCTTCAACGCGTTCGATTCGAAGACGGGCAAGAAGCTGTGGTCCTATCGAACCGGATCGCCGATCTGGGGCGCGGCGGGAGTCACCTTCATGCTCGACGGCCGTCAGCACGTCCTCATTGCGTCCGGCAACACGATCACGGCGTTCGCGCTGCCCGAGCGATGAGCGCCATGGTGTTTCCAGGTTCCAGATTCCCGGTTCCCGGTTCCCGGTTCCGGGTTCCAGGTTCCGGGTTCGGGGTCCTGCTCGCGCTCGTGAGCCTCGCGGCGACCACCCTTCATGGTCAGGCGCCGCGTTCATCGCCGCCGCCACCGTCGCTGCCGCAAACCTTTTTCAGCGGCGAGACACCGATTCGCGTTGTCCCCGTCGCGACAGGGCTCTCGCATCCGTGGAGCCTCGCGTTTCTCCCGGACCCCTCGACTTCGCTCGGGGCAGGTGGCGTGACAATGCTGGTCACCGAGCGCGAGGGCCGTCTGCGCATCATCCGCAACGGCGTGCTCGATCCCACACCGATTGCCGGCGTCCCCAAAGTCTTCGCGCGTGTGCTAGGCGGATTGCTCGATGTCGCGCTGCATCCCGCCTTCGCGCAGAATCGCATCGTCTATCTGGCCTACTCGAAAGCTGGCGACAACAATCTTTCCACCACTGCGCTCGCGCGCGCGCGGTTCGACGGCACCGCGCTCACCGATGTCAAAGACATCTTCGTCGCCAACACGTGGAGCAAGTCGAACACAAACTATGGCGGCCGCATCGCGTTCGATCGCGCCGGGTTCCTGTATCTGACGATCGGGGAACGGCAGGAGCAGCAGCGCGCGCAGGACATCAAGGATCACGGTGGCAAAGTCATCCGGCTGCGCGATGACGGTACCGTGCCGCCGGACAATCCGTTCGTCGGGAAGGCCGGATATCAGCCGGAGATCTTCACGCTTGGTCATCGCAGTCCCCAGGGGCTCGCGATGAATCCTGCGACCGGCGCGTTGTGGGAGAACGAGCACGGTCCACTTGGTGGCGATGAGCTGAACATTCTGCAGGCTGGGAAGAACTACGGCTGGCCGCTCGTGACGTTTGGGACCGACTATGACGGTACGAAAATCAGCGATGAGACGAGGCGTGCCGATCTCGAGTCGCCGTTTGTGTACTGGGTGCCGTCGATCGCGATTTCCGGATTGACCTTCTATACCGGCGACCGCTTCCCGCAGTGGAAGGGCAACGTGTTCGTCGGCGCGATGTTCGCCGGCCGCAGTCGCGGTACGGGCCACATCCAGCGCATCGTCATCAACGACGTGGGTCGACCGATCAATCGTGAGCCGATGCTCGCCGAGCTGCGTCAGCGCATTCGCGATGTGCGGCAGGGGCCGGATGGTCTTCTCTATCTGTTGACCGACGAGGACGATGGGATGTTGCTGCGGCTCGAGCCTGGTGCGCAGCTCTCGGCGCCGAATCCGTCCGGCGTCGCGATGGGCCATCTGCATTACCGCGTGCGCGACGTCGACGCGAACAAGAAGTTCTGGGTCGCCCTGGGCGGGGAAGAGGTCCGGGGTCAGGCCGGTGCCAGGTCTGGGGCAGGTCCGGGTCAGGCCTGGGCCACGCCTGGGGCAGGCCCGGGCCAGGCCCAGGCCAGTCCCCAGATCGTCAGGTTTCAGGACAGTCCCCAGATCGTCAAGTTTCAGGACACGCTGGTGTTCCTCGAACAAGGCGACAGCACCGGCGGCACCGACGGCTCCGTCGTCAATCACGTCGCGTTTCGTGTCCCGCAGCTGACGACGGTCGAAGCCGCCGGGCTGAAAGTGGCGCGGCTCAATGGATTCCCGGGTGTTGCCTCGACCAACACACCGGAAGGCGAGCGGATCGAGCTGTTCGAGAACGCCGCAACCAACCTCACGTTCGCGCAGGACGCCGGCTTTGACGACGCGGTAGCCAAACGGCACAACCGGCCGCAGGTCGCACCGATCGCGTTTCACCACGTGCATCTCTACGTGCCGGACGGTCAGGT
>DATCXH010000985.1:0-5190 GCA_036565925.1 Vicinamibacterales bacterium | reverse complement strand
AGTGCGGCCAGCGACAGAGTGATGCTATGCCCGATCGTAAACGCTGTCACGATACGCACCAGCGCCATCCAGCTGCCGCCGAGCAGCAGCAAACCAATCAGAAAGAGGATGTGATCCGGCCCGATCAATATGTGATGCGTTCCTGAGGGGATGAAGGTCTTCATCACCGCAATCGCGCCCTGCGTCGTTCCCAGGTAGTAGGTGTGCGGTTCGGTGGTGGCGTTGAAGATCACCTGCTGCCGCGGCGAGGGATCGGTGTTCTCGTAGATGTTGATGAACGTTTGATGGATCGGATCGTATGGAAAGAGGTTCGTGTCGATGGCCAATGAGCCGGGATGCTCGTTGGGTATGCGGTACATCAGCCGCAGTGCGAGCTCCTCTTTCATCGGCACAATCGCCCCCCACTCGATCTTCAGCGGACGATCTGTGCTGAGAGAGATGCGTGGCGTGAGCAGATCGAGGATCCGCTGGCGTTCGCGCGTCAGGAACTCCTGATCGAGCACGGACTCGGGCGGTGTGACGTTCAGCTCGTGGGCAATGTCGATGACGTGAACGGTGAGTGAGCCTTCGATATTCCCGCCTCGGAAGGCGATGTCGAGGTAGCTGAACGGGGCGGGATGCGCCGAGGCACCGCTCCCCCACAGAAGCACAATCGCTGCGACGACAGCGGTCCGGAGAGCCCTGAGCTTCATTTCAGCGGAATTGTACTTACTCAATCCATCGGTTCCATAGGTGCAAGGTTCGGCGGGTTCAATGGGTTTACGGTCTGGAGCTCTCTTCGGATTGGACTCAGAAACGTCCACCCTCCCTGAATGGATCATCGTCGTCCAGGAAAAACGTGTGCTCACCCGTTATCCACGCTGATCCCTCGATCTCGGTCACGAGCGCTGGAAAATCCCCGACGATCGTGCGGTGCAATGGACGGCCGCGAAAGAGTGCGCCGGAGATGCTTTCGTGCACGAAGGCCTGATGGTCAGGCAACAAGCCCATCGCGTCGAGCACCGCCATCACTGCGGACGTGCCGGTGCCGCCGGGCGAACGATCGACCGACCCGGAGGCTCGCACGGTGACGTTGCGAAGATGCGCTTCGGGATCGAGGGCCGGACCAGTGAAGATCACACCCGCGACGCCGGAGAGTGTGTTGTCAGCGGGATGCACAGGTCGATGAGCGGCATTGACCGAGGCGCTGATCTCGGCACCGAGTCGGCGGAGATCGGGCACGTGCGCAGCATCGAGCGGCACGCCCGTGGCTTCGCTGTCCACGATCGCGTAGAACGCTCCGCCGAAGGCGATATCGACGCGCAAATCCCGTCGGCCCACAACGACGGCGACTGCGGGCGCGTGCACGAACGCCGGCACGTTGGTCACCGCCACCGAATCGACCGAGCGCGCACCGCCGTGCTGCTCGAGTCGTGCTCGTACGTGTACGGTACCCGCAGGTGTATCGAACATGAGACGCTCGTCGCCACTCCCAGGCGGATGCGTGAGCGCGACGTAACGCTCGAAGGCGATCGTCGTCACCGCGATCACCGCGTGGCCGCTCATCGATGGATACCCGCCTGCATCCATGAACACGAGGCCGGCGTTGGCGTGCAGCGTTGACGGATCGGTGATGAGCGCGGCCGTGATGTCGGTGTGCCCTCGCGGTGGATTGACGAGTGCGCGGCGGTACGCGTCGGCGTGCTTGAGACACCATTCGCGCTGCTGCGCGGAGGACTTGCCGTGCGGACGTGGCACGCCATCCACGATGAGGCGGAGCGGCTGACCGCCCACGTGGGCGTCGATGGTCTTGATGACGCGAATCATGCGCTGTGTCGTTGTCTAACCTAGCACCGTCACCTGCTCTGTAACGGCTGCAGAGCGGATGCCTCGGGACCGCGTCCTGCTCCGGTCGGACTACGGAGAGGACGGTCGCCCCACAAACCCAGCGAAACGGCGCGAGAATCCTCGGCAATCAGAGTGGCGTGTCGTTTGCAGCCTCGGGGGATATGCCAGCGGGGGGAGAGAACGACATGGGTGCTAGACGCTGGGCTCAGGGGCTCTTTGCGGCGATCATCTGCGCACTGCTTGCAACACCGGCAGCGGCGCAGAACAACGCGCCGTTCGAGCGCGGATATCGGGACGGAATTCAACAGGGGTCGAAAGACGCCCGAGATGGCCGGCGATTTGAACCGGAACGCGACCGCGCATATCGCAACGCCGACGACGGCTACAACAACCGCTACGGCAATCGCGACGCGTATCGAAACGAATTCCGTCGCGGCTTCACGTCGGGTTATCGCGAGGGCTACTACAACGTTCAGGGGAATGGCCGCTATCAGCGCGATGATCGAATCTATCAGGGCCGGCGCGACGACATTTACCGTGGTGGCCCAGGCCGCACGCGCGGATATCAGGATCCGGCGTTCGCACGCGGTTACAGCGACGGCTGGGAAAAGGGACGTGATGACGGCCGCGATCGCGACCGCTACGATCCCGTCCGGCACGGCGACTACAAGGACGGCGACAACGGCTACGACCGCAGCTACGGATCGAAGGACGCGTACAAAAACAACTATCGTTCCGGCTTCCGCCAGGGCTACGAGGCGGGTTACCGCGACACGCGCGGCGTCGCACGCCGCTAACCCGTCGACTCGCATTCGTCGGGCTCCACAGCCCGACGAATGCTCCTTCAAGGCAGGCCGCGTCAGGTGACGCCCATCCGTGATTTGAGCGCTGATCGTACGGGGTCGTTCATCCGACTCACCTGATTCGCAACGCCACGCATCGCCGGGAGCTGCGAGGCTCTCGGCAATTCATGCACTTCGCTTGTTATAGTGCGTGATGATGGCGCACATTCTGATACGCGCGGCTCTGCTCGTTTGCGTGTTGCTGATTGCACCGCGTGAGACCGCGGCGCAGTGGTTCAAGTATCCGATGTCCGGCGTGCCGCGAGATTCCAGCGGTGCATTGGACGTCAAGGCACCGCCGCCACGGACCGCTGACGGCAAGCCCGATTTCTCTGGCGTATGGCTAGGCGATAACCCCCTCCCCTGCCCGCCGATCATGCGCGACGGCGACGATTGCATCGAAAAGATCCCGCTGCCTGCGCGTGCGGCCAATATCGCGTTCGGCTTGGAGGGTGGACTGCCGTATCAACCGTGGGCTGCCGAACTGGTCAAGCAACGCGCGGCCACCGACACGCGCGACGATCCGCACGCCAAGTGTCTGCCGTCGTACGTGCCTCGCAACTACACACTGCCGCACTACCAGAAGTTCTTCCAGTCGTCCGGCGTGCTCCTCATGCTCAACGAGTTCAACGCCAGCTACCGGCAGATCTTCATCGATAACCGGCCGCTGCCGGCCGACCCACAGCCATCGTGGAACGGCTACTCGACTGCGCGATGGGACGGTGACGCGCTGGTCATCGAGACCACCGGCTTCCGCGACGATCTGTGGCTGGACATGCGCGGCAACCCGCTCACCAGCGCGGCGCGTGTCACCGAGCGGTTGACACGTCCCGAGTTCGGCCGGCTGCAGGTCGAGCTGACCGTAGACGATCCGAAGGCCTACACTCGCCCATGGACCGTGCAATTGACGCAGTCCTTCGCGGTCGACGTGGAACTGGTGGAGGAGATCTGTCTCGAGGGCCTCAAGCCGATGCGCTGAACCCGACGCGGGATTGTATGAGGTGCGCGCGTAGGCGTGAATAAGCGGTGAGCGAAGGTTGGTACCGGTGCACCGGTACGGCACCTAATGTGAGCCGAGGCGGAGTCCCACTCGAGTTCGAGTACCACAGCGATCGCCACGCAGCCATCGTGCTTGGACGGTCGCCTGAAATCTGGCCTTCGTGGCATGCGACAAGGAAATTCCGCAGCATTCAAGCATCTCCGGCCGCGGCCTAGATATGCGACGAACTGCACCGCAAATGACGGCGAATCTATCGCGGGACCAGCCGTTTCAGATCTTCCTGCCAGTTGAGCACGAGATGCACCTGCCGCGACGTCGCAGCGGCTTGCGGCTCGCGACGGAGAATGAGGAACCTCGTACCGTCAGCTGACACATCGAAGTGGGTCGGATAGTCGTCAATTTCGAACAGCTCACGCTCCTGGCCGGGATTCAGCTGCCCGTCTTTCGGCGCGACGGGCACCGAAAGCACTTTGCGGCCACGGCGGTAGAGCAATTCGGACGAGCCGACCCAGCGAGGATCACTTCCACCGCCGCGTGACGCGATCTCCGTGCGTCCATCGCCGCGGAATGGACGCACGTATACCTCGGTCTGCCCCGAAGCGTCGGACTCGTACGCCAACCATTGCCCATCGGCCGACACCCTCGGGCGAAGCTCTGTTGCGGCCGTAGCTACCAGAGCCGAGGTCTCCCCTTTTGAGTTGAGCACCACAATGTCCGAGCTGGTCTTTCGACTCGCTTGAATGAGGAGCAGGGATCCATCGGACGCCCATGCCTGTGGATTCTGCAGTTCGTCTCGCCTGCGCAACAGTAGCGTCGCCGGCGCCGCGGGATCGGGAGCCTGAGCATAGATGCCCATCGGGGCGCGAATCGAGGTAAACGCGAAGCGCGTGCCGTCGCTGTTCCAGATCGGCCACGCGTTGATAAAACCCTGGGTGGTCAGGCGTACTCGCGTGCCAGGGCGCGACAGGTCATACATCCAGATGTGCGCCGGGGAAATCGGGTCCGGCTCTCTGATCGTCGCGAGAAAACGCTGCGGGTTCTTCGGATGGAACGCCAATCCGCCGCCAGCTTCGATGAAGACCGGATCGTCGGGTACGACAATCGTGGTCTTGCCGCTGCGGTCGGCGATCTGGATTCTGCCGCGCACGGTCAGGATGCTGTCCACGTCCCCACTCGACCGGTATGCCAACGTCCCATTCGAGGCGGCCGCGAACGAAAACCCGATGTTGTCGATGACCGGAACCGGCGTGCCGATGATTGTGCCGAGAGCGGGATCGAAACGCGAGGCGAGCAGGGTCTTGTTGTTGAAGAACGCGACGTAGCCGCCATCCAGGTAGGCTGCACCTGGACCGACCTGCGCCAGCGTCCGCCAGTGACGTGTGTCCAGGTCGAGAAGGGCGCTCTGACCGCCGTCTTCTTTCATCACGGTGAACAGGATCGAGCGGCCATCAGGCAGTACTTGCGGGTCGGTGTGGCCCACTTCATTCACATCCTGGCGTGGCTCGGTGAGCCGCTCGGGGA
>DATCXH010001057.1:0-4532 GCA_036565925.1 Vicinamibacterales bacterium | reverse complement strand
TACCCACGACCTGCTTACCGTCATAATCGTCCACAGGGGCCTCCATCGTCGTGGTGGACGTTGGGTTGACACCCCCAAGGGAACATCGCAACTTGGGTGACTGTCACGAGGAGCGGAGGCCCCGCTCCTTCATCGCATCAGCTAAGCGCAACGCGGTCGCATGCGGTGCGATGCGAGATCAGGCGGCCGGTTGCGGTTGCTCGTGGGCCTCATCGGTGTGGTCGGTTGCAGTACTTTGCTGCTGTACTGCTGTTGACGTGAGAGCGCCGCGTTTGACGCGATACCGCCGCGATGATTGCAAACGGCGACGACGCTTACGGGTATGCCGGATGCGCCACTCCAAAGTCGACGATTCGCCTCGGCGCCGGTTGGACGAGAGCGCAGCACGTCCGCGGTCTCGGACTTCCGCGAGGCAAGGCGTCGTCTGGAACACGACAAGCCCGCCGTTCAAAGTCGCCTCAAAATCTGTGCGGTTCTCGAGCAACGCGGACACTCAGGCTGTGGCCACAGCGGCGTCGATGTCGACGAAGCGGACCTGGTCGACTACGGGACACGTGTCGTGAGGGTTATATCCATACAGCGGCCCGACCGCGACGCCGCCTTCTTCGATGCCGTCCTCAAGACTTTGAAGCAGGGTCAGTGAACAGCTGCCACGCTGGTAACCGTAGAGCTGGTTGCTCCCTGGGATGACGGACAGCTTGATTGCGGATGTTCCGGCTGAGCTAATAGTGGCGCGACCGATGGATTCGGATTTTGAACTTTGGCTATCTCCGATGGACGCATCGATCGTGACATCGCGTAGCTTCGCATCGCCCTTGATCTCGACGCGCAGCAGTACATCGAACGCTCGGATTGGTGGATCGCAATGTGTGTCTAGAAGCTCAACGGACACCCTGACATGATCACCTGCGGCGGCAACCCCGACGCCGTGGTAAGGCGACTGGGTGTTTCGTTTGAACACAACCGTATCGGGGCCCGACTCGATCGAATCTACTGCCGCTGCGCCAGCTCTGTCGGAAAGATAAATTGGTGCGACGAGCACGAGGGTGGCATGCGGTGCGAGTGGTCCAAGGGCGACCGCATCGATAGCGTTGATGGTGCCGGCTGTCGAGGAGAACTTGTCCAAAAATGAGCTGGCAGACGGCAACTGCCTAATCGCGTGCCCATGTTGGTCAACGACGGAAACGCGGCCGAGCGAGGGTTCGACATCAGCGGAGCAGTTGTCGGCTGGCATGCCAGGCCAAACAGGTCTGCGAGGACTCGATGAGCTACAACTATTCTTGATCCGGAGTGAGCTTGTGGCTGGTGTCAGCGCTGGTCAACTGGGCGGATATCTGCTTGAAGAAGTTGTTGCCTGGATGCTCCAGAGCAGCGGCTACCGCCTGCTCGTTGCAAGCGATCAGGACCCGGACGAACTCGTCGACGGGGCCAACGGCCTTCGCGTTCGCGGTCGCGGCGCTGAGCACCAGGCAGACGTTCTCGGCGAGTTGGCTTACGTGCCGCCGTTCTCCCTGCCGTTGCGTATGTTCATCGAGGCGAAGTGCTACAAGACGGAACGTATTGGCCTAGGTGTGGTCCGCAACGCGCACGGTGTGATTGATGACGTGAATCAGAACTGGTCGATGGGCAACACCGGTGGCCCGCCGCGGCAGCGGTACCAATACCTGTATGCCTTGTTCTCGACATCGGGCTTCACCCTCGACGCGCAGCGGTATGCACAAGCCCATCAGATCGTTCTAGTGGATCTGTCGGAGCCGTCATTCTTCGATCTTCGAACTCGACTCAAGACCGTGAGCGGTCTGCTAATCGAGGCTGCAGGTCGTGACGGACACTCGACGATCCCGCTCCACGCCGTAAGAGCGCAGCTACGTCAGGGCCTCGGTACCGCATTACCATCCGCCAGTTCACCGCCTTACGACACGCTTCGGCCAGACGGCAACCTCGTCAACACAGTCCAGGCCTTCTCGAGCTACATCACGGAGGAGTGGCGATCGCGCTTACTGCTAGGGTTTCCATCCGCGCGGCAAATCTTGGTGCTGCGCACTCCCGACGCAGATACCACCGCGGCCGTGCTGTCGCAGCACGCCACCCACCGTATCCACCTGCGCCGTCTCGAAGCCGACGACCATACGGCTCAATGGACTGCCGACTTCGGAACTGACGCCGCGAGACTCCAATTACAGTTCAGTCTGCCAAGCCAGATCGAATCGTGGCTAACGGAAGTACCCGACCAGTACCGCGCTCGCCACTCGATGTTCAAAACTGACTTCCTGTCCAACATAGCCGTGATCTACACGTATGAGGGAGAGACACGGGTGACTCGGCTAACCTACGTTGCGCCGGAGATAGGGAACGAACAGGACGTCGTTGTTGACTAGATCCCTCGGACAGTCCGGTCCATCGCGTCTTACGCTGCATTAGGTCGAACGGAGTTGTGGTGACCACTGCGTGGATGGTGCGGGCGGGGAAGTTCGGCGAGCGAGAAAGCGACGCGCTGACGACGGGCTTGGTGATCGCTGGCTGGCCCGAGATGGGAGATCTCTCTGGCTACTCGACACGTCAGGAACTGCATGCGGCCGTACGCGCCGCGTATCCGACGTACTCGCGAACCGTTGTCGCGAACTGGACCGGTCAGCTCTGGCGGCTTCTTCGAGTCATGCAAGTCGATGACCTGGTCGTCATACCGTTGAAGACAAGCCCCGCGCATATCGCTGTCGGCGTGATTGTCGGCGAATACCGATATCGGTCGGAGTCGAACGATGCGTGGCGGCACGTCCGGCCGGTTAAATGGCTTCAGATCGAGCAGCCGAGGGCCGCTCTGAAGCAGGACCTTCTGTACACGCTCGGCTCGCTCCTAACCATCTGTCAACTCCGCCGAAACGGCGCTGCACGGCGGATCGCGGAGATAGCGCAGACCGGTATCGACCCCGGGCCCACGGCCGATGAGATCCCGAACGATGGTCTCGTGACGCCCGGTGCCTTCCTTGAGCGAGCTGCCGCTTCGGACGATGGAATCGCCCTGACCGTGCGCGATCTGCTGACTATGTGGGGCGCGAGCCGGCGGACGACGCCGGCCGTCTCCCGGATCGCCAACGATCTCGCCGAGAACGCCCTGACCACGGAGCCGCCATTCACTGACGGATGGATCGATAGCATAATTCGCATCGTCCGGTCCGGTGCCGACGCAGACAGTTCAATGGACGCAACGTCCGTCGCGCTCTCGCATACCGACGACGAGACCGAGCCAGACGTCGAGACCGCGGACGAACCGACCGGTGCCGAACTGATCAACGACAGGCCTTTCACACTGCGATTCGGCAACCTGCTGCGTCAAGAAGCAAGTCTCGTGGCTGTGCGACCAACGGACCCAATCGTCCTTGCACAAACGTTGATGCTGCACCACAACTACTCCCAACTGGCCGTCCTAGATGAACACGGTGCGATGCATGGAGCCATTAGCTGGGAAACCATTGCACAGGCGCCCATGTCAACCAGCACGCCAACCCTCGTCAATCAGGCGACGCGTCCCGCGGCCCAGGCAGAGTACGACGATCGAGTCATACCCCGCATCGAGGACATTTCTAGCAAGGGCTTCATTTTTGTTCGATCCAAGAACCACAAGACCATCGCGGGCATCGTCACTGCCTCTGACCTGACGCAACGCTTTGGTGAGATCGCCAAGCCGTTCTCCATGATCGAGGACTGTGAGCGCCGGCTACAACGGCGCGTCAAGGAACGAATCTCGCCCGAGATCATCAAAAGCGAAACCAAGAAGCGGTACCACGATGCAGACTCGCTGACCTTCGGCGCATACCCCTATGTCCTGGAAAGACGCGAGATCTTCATCCTGCTCGGCTGGCCTTTGGACCACAAACAGTTCGTCGACCAGATTCGCGAGGTCGCCGCCATCCGAAACAAGATGATGCACTTCTCACCAGATCCGATTCCTAACAGTGAATGGGGCGCGATCGACGGGTTGCTCGCCATGCTCTACGCCGTCGATCCACGTCCTTAGGCAAAGAGGCTCGTCACAATCTAGAACTGGTCCACTTCGGACCTCACCATCGAGGCGCTCACATCAAGCAATTCGCTGCGCTATGTCTGGCCGCATCCAAAGTGCTTATCTGTCGCTTTGACAATCAGCCTTAGATTGCATCCCTGGAGCATGATTCCCTGCTCGTAAGAATCGTCCCTTGCCTGGCCCGATCCGTCAGGCGCCGTTGACGCTGATGGCAGTCTTAATCCAGACGCATATATGCACGACTCGCGGCGGCTGTAGCTGTCGGCCAGCTCGCTCAATGTCCGGCCGTGCATGTCGGGTGAGTATTGACATCCCAGTTGTCTGCTCCTGCGTCGCTCGACAGCCGTCGCGCGAGCCGACGTCGGGGACCGTGACCTCTTCCGTGTCATCCCTGAAGGAGCGGGGCCGTGTCAACCGGCGATGCTGAGGGGTTTAGTTCGTTTAGTGCTGGTTTCCCGGATCGGTGCAGACAAACGCCATCGAGGAGTCGGGGTCAAGGCTTGGCCGCAGG
>DATCXH010000975.1:0-4287 GCA_036565925.1 Vicinamibacterales bacterium | reverse complement strand
AAGCCGCAAATGGCAGGAACTAGATTGGTCTCACTCCCACTTACGACCGCCTCACGCCGCAGTTCAGCCGCCCGCGCGCTACCCCCGACCCAGTGCGGCGCGTGTGCACAGTGACGCACATGCGCCGCGCACGCGAGTCGCATCACGGTCCGCTGCAACTGCTTGTTATGCGCTCGCCGAGCCAATGCTCCTCGCGTCGTTCACGCCTGCCTTAGGAACTCCGTTATTAGCGTCGCGCATTCATCTGGCTTGTCCATCCAAGGCGCGTGCCCCGCGTCGGGTAGCAACACCAGCCGTGCGTTCGGGAGGTGGTCGGCAATCGCAATTGCGGCAGGTATAGGCGGATCGATGCGGTCTTGCTTACCCCAGATAAGCAGCGTCGGCGTCGGCAGCCCCTTCAACTCGGAATGCAAATCGAACGTCATGCGGTTGGGATGCGTGTTTCGCACAATCGAACGCCAACTCCAGGCACTTCGCGACGAGTTCGGCAACGAGCCCGCGAGCTTCGTCTCGGGAGACGCCTCGCGACAAGAGTTCGTCATACCGCGTGTGCGCGTGGCGTACATGTGCGCGAACGGCTAATTCCACCGCACTCGTCTCAAGCTCTTTGGCCGCAGCGGAGCGCCCGACTCGACGCGAGTACTTCCGGCACGTGTGTTCACCAATCGTACGTTGCTCTTCCCTCGGACACCCGGGAAACAGGTCTCTCACACGTCCCGCGAACTTCTGGACGTACTCGGCATCGACCTGCTGACGCCGTTCGGCCGCCCGCTCGCGAGCCAGTTGTCTGGCCTCCGCATCGGAGAGGCATTCTTGTTCCGCCCGTGTAAGAGCGGCCTCCTCGACCAACACAGGTTGAGCAGCGGTTCAGCCCGCGGTGGCACATGATCGCACTGGCGTGCCGACGGCCGCAAACTCCGTCATACGGCGTGGCTCACCGAGCGTTACGGAAAAATCTTGCCGGGATTCAGAATTCCGTTGGGATCGAAGGCCGTCTTCACGCGCTTCATCAGCGCGATCGCTTCCGGCGACAACTCGATCGACAGGTAGCGTGCCTTCGCGAAACCAATGCCGTGCTCGCCGCTGATCGAGCCCTCGAGCGCGACGACCCGCTCGAAGAGTTCGCGTTCCGCCTGCGACGCCCTGGCACGCTCCTGCGGATCGTCCTTGTCCACCATCAGGTTGACGTGGATGTTCCCGTCGCCGGCATGGCCGAATGAGGCGATCCGCAGCGTGTAACGCCGTTTGAGTTCGGCGATCGCGTCGAACAACTCCGGCACACGGCCGCGCGGCACGACGACATCGTGATTGATCTTCAGCAGACCCGTCGCGCGCAGCGCGAGCGACAGCTGACGACGGACGTGCCACAACGCCTCGCGCTCGCTCTCGGTTGAGGCCCGAGTAATCGCCAGCGCCCGTGTCGCCTCGCACGCAGACGCGACGTTGGCAATCTCCTCCTCGACCCCGGCCCTCGTCCCGTCGCATTCGACAATCAGCAGTGCACCCGCGCCCGCCGGTACGACCGATCGGCCGACGTACGATTCGACCGCTCGCAACGAATCCTCGTCGACGAGTTCAATCGACGCCGGCACTGCCCGCCGCGCGATCAGCGCACTCACGCCGTCTACGGCATGCCGCACGTTCGTGAACGCCGCCGACAATGTTGCCCGCGCCGGTGGCATCGGGATCAGGCGCAGGGTGATCTTGGTGATGATCGCCAGCGTGCCTTCCGATCCGACCAGCAACTGCGTCACGTCGTAGCCGACAACGTTCTTCACAGCCTTCGAGCCGGTGTGCAGGATCTCGCCGGTCGGCAGCACCGCTTCGAGCGCCAGCACGTAGCGCTTCGTCGTGCCGTACTTGAACGCGCGTGGCCCGCCGGCGCATTCCGCAACGTTGCCGCCGATCGATGACGTGTCAAGACTGGCGGGATCGGGTGGATAGAACAAGCCGACACGCGCGACCGCGCGCTGCAGGTCGCCGTTGATGACGTTCGGCTCGACGACCGCGACGAGGTTCAGTTCGTCGATTTCGAGAATCCGATTGAGCCGCGCCATCGACAGCACGACGCCACCGCTCGTAGGTACCGCCCCGCCGGTATATCCGGTGCCTGCGCCGCGCACGACGAGCGGAATGCGCTGCTCGTTACACAGCCGCGCGATTGCGGCAATCTCGCTCGTGGAAGCTGGGACGACAACCAGATCCGGAAGATGTCCCAGCCCCAGCGCGTCCGCAGCATGTGCCGTCAGTGAAGACTGGTCGGAGAGTACATAGTCGTCACCGACTATTCCGCGCAACGCAGCAGCGATGTTGTCCGTGATCCTCAGTGCTCCGAGCCTCGCCCGTGGATGTTACTCGGGGCGCCCTGAGCGTGTCGAAGGGCTGTGTGTCGTCAATCAGTGAGAGGCGGTCGCTTTGGCGGGTTGCAGCGATTCTGCAAAGCGGAGAATGCGCGTGGCCCCCTCGCGCAGCTGCTCCATCGACGTCGCATACGAGATGCGCAGATAACCGGGCGCGTCGAATGCCTCGCCGGGCGTCACAACCACGTGTTCTCTCTCGAGCAATCCTTGAGCGAAGTCCGCTGATGTTGCGACGCCATCCGCAGAAAGCAGCCCCGAGATGTCAGGAAACAGATAGAACGCGCCACTCGGCTTCACGCACCGAATCCCCGGGTTGGCCGTGAGCCAGGCGTGAATGTTGTCGCGCCGTCGTCGATACTCGTCGAGCATCGCGCCGACCGGCTCCTGCGATCCGGTGATCGCGGCGAGCGCCGCCTTCTGCGTAATCGACGTGATGTTCGACGTGGATTGCCCCTGAATCACGTTGAAAGCCGCCGTCAATTCTTTCGGCGCGATCGTCCAGCCACAGCGCCAGCCGGTCATCGCATAGGCCTTCGACGCGGAGCCGGCGATCACGGTGCGATCGCGCAGCCGATCGAACAGGATGCGTGGCAGATTGTGCGGAACCGGCTCGTAGATCAGTCGTTCGTAGCAAAGATCGACGATGACCCAGATGCGCCGCGTCGCGGCCGCGTCGGCAATCGCGGCGACCTGGTCCTCGTCAATGAGCGCACCGGTCGGATTGCCTGGCGAATTGAGGATGACCGCTTTCGTCCGCGGAGAGATCGCGGCGATGACCGCGTCGGCGTGCACCTTGAAACCATCGCTCGATTGCGTCGCCACGATGATCGGCGACGCGCCCATCAGCTTGACCTGCTCGGGAATCGTCGGCCAGTACGGTGCGTGCGTGATCACCTCGTCGCCGGGATCAAACAACGCGAGCGCCGCGTTGAAGAGCGCCTGCTTGCCACCAACGGTGATCAAGACCTCCGCCGGCGTGATATCGACGCCGTAATCCTGTTTGTATCTGTCGCAGATCGCCTGCCGCAGCTCGGGGATCCCTGGAGCGGCGGTGTATCGCGTGAAGTTCGCGTCGATCGCCGCTTTGCCTGCGGCCTTCACGTGTTCGGGCGTCGGGAAGTCGGGCTCGCCCGCGCTGAAGTCGACAACGTTGTAGCCCTCGCGCCGCAGCCGATCCGCTTCGGCGGCCACTTTCAGAGTCGCCGAGACCGACACATTTGCCAATCGCTTCGCGAACATCCTTGACCTTCGCCCCTTGACCTTGTCTACCCTCGAACTCCGGCGTCCTGCTTGCGCCGCATCGCCTGCTCCACCGCCGGTGGCACGAGGCCGGTCACGTCGCCGCCAAGGTTGAACACTTCTTTCGTCAGACGCGAGCTCAAATACGTGTACTGCTCGGCCGGCATCATGAACACGGTTTCGAGCATCGGCTCGAGATGTCGGTTCATCAGCGCCATCTGAAATTCGTACTCGTAATCCGAGACGGCGCGGATGCCGCGGATGATCGCGCTGGCGCGGCGGCCACGCGCGTACTCCACGAGCAATCCCTGGAAGCTCTCGGCCTCGACGTTCGGATACTCGCGAAATACCTGGCGGATGATCTCGACACGCTCGTTCGGCGTGAAGAGCGGCTCCTTGTCCGGATTCACGAGCACAGCAATCAGCACGCGCTCGAACAGATGCGCGCTGCGCAGCACGATATCCACGTGTCCGTTCGTCAACGGGTCGAAGGAGCCCGGAAACAGGGCGAGCCGTCCGGCGGGCGGATCGCGGCGATCAAGTGGCATGTGTGATCCGATCTTAGCTGAGAGGGGCCCGGAAACGAGTGCCCTATGGCTTCGTGAAGAACGTCAGCGTGCTGTCGCCTGACTTCGTGTCACGAATCCGCGTCAGCGACGCTGGCACCCCGGGTTCGCGGCGTGTGGCG
>DATCXH010000761.1:0-7279 GCA_036565925.1 Vicinamibacterales bacterium | reverse complement strand
CTGGCCAGCGAAAGCTCGTGGCGATAGTTGGTCAATGCCCGCGCCCAGGGCTGCAACGGTACCTGGTCGATGTGGACGCGCGCGTTCTTGGTTGCGTCCGCCTGATACGACTTCGGATTGATGACGAGATGTTCGTTCCGGCGTTCCCACACGCCCGTCTCTCCGAGCGGCGCGCCGAGGTTGATACGGCCGTCCGGCCAGCGAGGCGCGGGACCAGGTGCGGGTCGTGGGGCTCCGCCTCCGCGCTGCCCGAACACAGTTGTCGAGGACAGAAGCGCGAGAAGCGTCAGTGCTATGAGCCGTCGCATAGAGCAACGCACTTATAGCACGAGGTCCGGCATCGAAGGTCCGGCTGCCGCCTTCGCGCTGCGCGCTTCGGCGCCCAAGAAAGCCGGATACTACTCGTTCGCTTCCGTGTAATTCTTGAGCAGGAACTGCTGCGCGTTGAAGTGATCCGTCGAGTCGGTCGGCCGCTCGTACTTGCCGTTCGAATCGAGGACCATCGCGCGATCGGTATCGCGCAGATACGCGCCCAGGACGACGTCGCGCAGGTGCTCGAGGATTTCGGGGTCGCGGATGGGCGCCAGCGTTTCGACGCGACGTTCGAGGTTGCGCTCCATCAGGTCGGCGCTGCCGATGAACATCTCTTCCTGTCCGCCGTTCTGGAACCAGTAGATGCGTGAGTGCTCCAGGAAGCGTCCAACGATCGAGCGGACGCGGATGTTGTCGCTGATGCCGGGGATCCCCGGGCGGAGGCAGCAGATGCCGCGGACGATCAGATCCACCGGCACACCCGCCTGCGACGCACGATAGAACGCGCGAATCATCTGATCGTCGGTGAGCGAATTCACCTTGATGACGATCCGCGCCGGCCGGGCATTGCGGGCGTGCTCGGCCTCGCGGTCGATCATCTCGGTCAACCGGTTGCGCAGCTGCACTGGCGCGACGGCCAACGCCTTGAACTCACGCTGGTTCGAATAGCCGGTCAGATAGTTGAAGATGTCCGAGACGTCCGCGACGATTTCGGGGTCAGCCGTGAAAAGACCGAGGTCGGTATAGACCTTCGCCGTCTCCGGGTTGTAGTTGCCCGTGCCGGTGTGCACGTAGCGCTGCACGCCGTCGGCTTCCTGACGGACGACCAGACACAGCTTCGCGTGCGTCTTCAGCTCGGCAAAGCCGTAGACGACGTGAATGCCGTGTGATTCGAGGCGTCGCGCCCAGAGGATGTTGTTGCGTTCGTCGAAGCGCGCTTTGAGCTCGACGAGCACCGCGACCTGCTTGCCCGCTTCGGCTGCCGCGATGAGCAGCGGAATCAGCGGCGAGTTCGCGCCGATGCGATACAGCGTCATCTTGATCGCGATGACGTGTGGATCCTGGACGGCCGCGCTCAAGAAGGTTTCCACCGATCCGAACGACTCGAACGGATGGTGGACGAGCACATCCTGGTAACGGATCCAGTCGAAGATCGCTTCCGGGTCCTCGTCGGCGCGCCACAGCGTGCGTGGCTGGAACGGCGCGTCCTTCAGCTCGGGGCGGTGAACCCGCGTCAACTGCGCCCAGTCGCCAAAGCCCAGACGATCCGTCGTGCGCAGCACGACATCGTCGGTGACTTCGAAGTTCTCGACGAGGATGTTGAGGACGCGCGTCGGCATGTCGGCTTCGACGTGCAGTAGCGCGATCGCACCGCGTCGCAACTCCTTCAGGCTGCGGTCGACGCTTTCGAGCAGGTCGTCGGCTTCGTCCTCTTCGATTTCGAGGTCGGCGTCGCGGATGATCCGGAACAGATGCGCGCCTTTCACCTGCGTACCCGGGAAGAGCTCGTGGATGTTGGCGCGGATCACGTCTTCGAGAAACACGAAGCTCAACGAGCCGGGTGACGTGAGCGACTCTGGCACCGCGATGAATCGCGGCAACGTGTCAGGCACTTTCACGCGCGCGAACTTGGTGCGGCCGCCATGGCGAACGACCACCGCGAAGTTCTTGCTGAGGTTCGAAATGAACGGGAACGGATGACCGGGGTCGAACGCCAGTGGCGTCAGCACCGGGCAGATCTCTCGCGAGAAGTAGCCAGTCAGGTGCTCGCGGATTTCCGACGTCCAATCTTCGCGCTCGATGAACGAGATCTTTTCAGCCGCGAGCAGCTGTCGCAGGTCGTTCCAGACCGTGGCCTGATCCGCCAGCATCTGACGCGCACGCTGGCGCATCGCCTCGAGCTGCTGCTCCGTGTTGTATCCGTCGGGCGCGACGTCTTCGATCTCTTCGCGAATCTTCTTCAGCGTCGTCGAGACGCGAATCATGAAGAACTCGTCGAGATTCGTCCCGGTGATTGCGAAGAACTTGACGCGCTCGAGCAGCGGATGCGAGGCGTCGCGGGCTTGCGCCAAAACCCGTTCGTTGAACTCCAGCCAACTGAGTTCCCGGTTTATGTAGAGCGCCGGGTTCTTTAGGTCAGTGGATTCGACTTCCCGAGGAGCGGCCACGCGCAACACGGGCGACGCCGCTGACCTCCGCCGTGGAGAGCGCCGGTCTGCCTGCTGCCGAGGTTCGACGACCGTACTGCGGGGGGAACTCATGGGGTTAACGGTCCCGGTGAATGGGGATCCCGATCATATCAAAGCGATGTAACACGCTAAGATCGGGCTAAATGCACGTAATTCGTAGTGCAACCCTCAGGCCAGGCGCGACCCTTGCTTCGATTGGCGAAACGCCTGACAAAGAGGTGAACCGAGGGCAAAAACGGCTCATCCGCGGCAAGGCGCTGATCTTCTGGGATCCGACCCTGCCCGGAACGAAGTACGGAAAAAAACGTGACGCGATCGACACTGACCAGATCACGCCCGCCGCCGATTGCGTGTCCGAGACGCTCGAAACGCTTGACGAACGTTGGAAGGCCGGCGCCTTCCGCTATCTGATGCCCGACTTTCGCGCTCGCGTCCATCGCGGCGAAACGTTTGTCATCGCCGGCGACCGATTCGCCATCGGATCGTCTCGCGAAATGAGTCCGGCTGGCCTGAAGGCCGTCGCCGAAGAAGTCGGCCTCGAGATGGTGATCATCTGCGGCGACAACATGGGCGACATCTTTCGCCGCAACGCGCTGAATCTCGGGTTGCATGTGGTTCAGAGTCCCGAGGCGGTCGCCGACGCACGCGATGGCGACGAGTTCTCGTTCGAGCCAGACTCAAGACAGATCAGCAACGTCACGCAGGGCAAGGTCTACGATCCAAAACCGCTCACGCCCAAAGAGGATGAACTTCGTCGGACAGGTGGGATTGTCGCGGCCGGGCGGCGCGAGTTCCGCGCCTCGATTGAGCGTCATCCGCTCATCGAGTTTCCCGACGATTCGATTGCCCGCAATCTGACCACCACCGAACAGATCGTCTGGGCACATCGCGTGGACAAGGAGCAGCGCTCGGTCAAGCCAGGCGACACGCTTCGCGTGTATGCCGATCTGCTTCCCGCATCGGACGGCACCGCACCGTTCGCGATCCACACGTTCAATCAGATCACGCGTGGCCTGATCTATCCGCGTCAAGCGGCGATCGCCAACGATCATTTCGTCTTCACCGGCCGCGAAGACGACGACAAGCAGACGGGCATCGGACGCGCATTTGCCCGTGAACAGGGACTGAAGCCACCGTACTACGCAACACCGGGCGACGGCATCTTTCACTTCTATTTCCCCGAACAAGGTCTCGTGCTGCCGGGACAATTCATCCCCGGCGCCGACTCACACAGTCGCGCGTATGGCGCATACGGCGCTGTCGGCATGGGCGTGGGCTCGACGACGCTCGGGTTCGGGTGGGCGACGGGGTACATCTATTTCACGCTGGTGCAGGCACGGCGTGTCGTGTTCAGCGGCGCGCTCGAACCGTGGGTCAGCGGCAAGGACATCGTGCTGGAGCTGCTTCGCCGGTGGGGCGCGAAGCAGTCGCAGGGCATGTCGGTCGAATTCGTCGATCACGATCGACAGTTGCCGATCGCGTATCGCAATACCATCGCCAACATGATGGCCGAGGCCGAGGCGCTCAACGGCATCTTCGCCGCCGACGAGATCACACGCGCGTGGTACGCGTCGAAAGGTTTGGGCGACCTGCCGTATCCGCCGGTGGCTGCCGGTGCGAATGCCCGGTATGAGATCGACGAAGCGATGTCGCTTGGCGATGTTGCGCCGATGATTGCCAAGCCGTTCAGTCCTGGCAACGCCTTCCCCGCGGAGGAAGTCGCACGCGAGCGCATTCGATTTGACAAAGCGCTGATCGGTTCGTGCACCAATGGCAGCTATGACGATCTGTTGCAGGCAGCGCTGGTACTCTTTCACGCGCGCCAAATGGGATTGACGCGCGCCACGCGTCCGCTCGTCGTGTTTCCAGGATCTGGCGGTGTGTCACGGCAGATCGAGCGTCCCGAACCGCGACTGGGCGGCGAATCGATCGCAGCGGTCTTCCGTTCCGTAGGCGGTGAGATCCGTCAATCGTGGTGCGGGCCCTGCTTTGGCCAGGGCCCCGACGCGCTGCAGTCCGGTCAGCGTGCGATCACCTCCTTCAATCGCAACTGGCAGAACCGCATGGGCGTCGGCGGGGAAGGCTATCTCGCCAGCCCGGCGATCGTCGCCGCGTCTGCGCTGGCGGGTTACATGGCCCCGCCAGGCGAGCTGGGGCTCAGGTGGGACCCGGAACTGTTTGGCGTGTAGTGCAAAATGCGCAAATCAAAATGCGAGGTCCGCACGACTTAGAGCTCGGCTATCTCTATCGGATTCCTGAGCTCCTCCTTCCTCCTCCGATTTCCCGATTCCTGATTCCTGATTCCCAGGAATGAGCGTAGGATCCGCGCTTATGAAGTTCCTGCTCGCCATCCTGATGTCGGTCGCTGCGTTGGCCGTTGTCGCCGGGCAGACACCGCAACAACAGACGCCGCAGTCGACAGAGACGCCTCAAACGGCCCCGGCGCAACAGACGCCCCAGACACCAACACAGACGCCGCAGACCGCGCCTGACACCACAGTCCAGGGACCGACGTTTCGCACCGGAGTCGATCTCGTCGCCGTGGACGTCGCCGTCGTGGATCGAAACGGGCGTCCCGTGGAGGATCTCCGCGCGCCAGACTTCGCCGTGAAGATCGACGGTGAGGTGCGCCGGGTCGTCTCGGCCGAGTTGATCAAGGTCGACATCGAGGCGGCGAAGCGGCAGGTCGCCGACAAGAGCGAGACCTTCTATACAAGCAACCTGACACCCCCCAACGGCCGGCAGATCGTCATCGCTGTCGATCAGATCAACATCAGGCCTGGTTCGCTGCGCCCGATCATGGCCGCCGCACAGCGCTTCGTCGATCGCCTGAGTCCACTCGATCAGATCGCGTTCATCACGTATCCCGAGCCCGGCCCCCGGGTCAGCTTCACCAGCGACAAGCTGAAGCTGAAGCTGGCGATGCAGGGGCTCATCGGCAATCAGCCGCGCACGACGGCGGGTCAGTACAACATCGGCGTGTCGGAAGCGCTCGCGATCGAAGAAAAGCGCGACCAGCTGACGCTCGTGGCGGTCATGAACCGCGAATGCCGCTCGACCGATCCGATGCAGCGAGCGCAGTGCGAGCGCGACATCGTCTCCGAGTCGTCGCAGATCGCGCGCAACGTCCGCGAAGACGCCGACCAATCGATGATCGGCCTGCGAAGCATTCTGCAGCGCCTTTCGAACGTCGACGGCCCCAAGTCGCTGATTCTGATTTCCGAGGGCCTTGCCATTGAAGACACCAGCGAGCTGCGCTCGATCGTGCAGCTCGCCGGTATGGCGCGCACATCGATCAACGTGATGCTCATCGACCTGCAGCGCGGTGACGTGACGATTGCCGAACAGCCGCCGACCGAGCTGCAGGATCGTCGAATCCAGGTCACCGGTCTCGAGGCGCTGGCGACGATGTCGCGTGGCAGCCTGTTTCACATTGCGGGAACGGGCGAGCCCATCTTCGACCGGCTGGCGTCGGAAATCTCCGCGTTGTACATCCTCGGCGTCGAGCAGCGGCCAAGCGACAGCAAGGCCGACCGTCATCGCATCGACGTCGAAGTGCGACGTCAAAACGTCACGATTCGATCGCGCCAGGCCTTTGTGACATCGCCCACGTTCAAGACCAAGCGTACGGCCGAAGAGAATCTTCGCGATGCGCTTGCCTCGCCATTTCCGGTTTCAGGTCTTCCCGTTCGCGTGACGACGTTCGCGCAGCAGGACCCGGCCAGTCAGAAAGTTCGCCTCACCGTCTCGGCTCAGATCGGCGCCGCCGGTGCGATGCCCGCGCCGTACACCGTCGGCTACATCGTCATCAACGATGCGAACCAGGTCGCGGGGAGTTTTCTGGGAAAGGCGACGCTCGCGCCAGGCGCGGGAAGTCCGAACGAGCCATTGCACTTTGTCAGCGGCGTTGTCCTCGACCCAGGCATCTACTCCTTACGCTTCGGTGTCGTGGACGATGAAGGCAGGCGCGGGAGCGTGGTGCGCGACGTCAACGCGTGGAAGATGGCGGGTGAGCCGCTGGCAATGGGCGATCTGATCGTTGGCAGTCTGCCCACGTCAGGGCAGGGGCTTCGCGCCGAAGTCGAGCCGTACGTCCTCGACGATCGGCTGGCGGCGTACATGGAGCTGTATTCCAACGCCGAATCCACGTGGACCAACGCCAAGGTGACGTTCGAGATCGCCGACAACCAGGATTCGCCGGCATTGGCTTCGCTGCCGGCGCAGCTCGTGCCTGGACGGCAGCCGACGTGGCGCACCGCGAGCGGGATCCTGCCGGCTCAGGCGCTGCCGCCGGGGCGCTATGTGGCGCGCGCGCAGATCACCCGTGATGGCAAGGCGGTCGGTGTCCTGGTGCGTCCCTTTGTGCTGGAGCGTGCGGCGGGCTCACGAACCGTTGCGCCAGCTGCGGTCACTGCGGCATCACTTTCCTTTGCATCGTCGCTGCCGAAGTTCGACGCGGCTGCTGCCATGAAGGGTGAGCTGCTCACGCAGATGCTCGACATGGTGGAGAAGCGCTCGGCCACGCTGAAAGACGCGATGGTCGAAGCCCGTGCCGGGCGATACGGTCCGGCCGCACTCGAAGCCCTGACGACCGGAGATCAGGCAACCGCGGCGTTTCTGCGCGGACTGGATCTCTTTGGCAAAGGCCAGCTCGATCAGGCCGCGACACAGCTGCAGCTCGCGGCGGGTCCTCGTCGCGACTTCTTCCCGGCGGCATTCTATCTGGGCGCGATCTACGCATCGGTTGGACGCGATCGCGATGCGGCAGGCGTGTGGCA
>DATCXH010000107.1:0-3126 GCA_036565925.1 Vicinamibacterales bacterium | reverse complement strand
CGCCACACTGAGTGCTCCTGATGCAACGACCAATGCGCCCAACAGCACGACCGCGAGCAGCGTCAGAGCGACTATCGCTAATGTACTTTTCATGTACTTCTCCTAGAACCACAACCGCAAGCCAGCTACAAACCGCAATTCGTCCACGTCGTCGCCCGCTACTCGCGCGAAATCCGCTGTCTCACCATAGGAGCGCGTCCAGACCAGTCCCACGTAAGGCGCGATCTCGCGACGCATCTCATATCGGAGACGAAATCCAATCTCGGAATCGGCGAGTCCGGAGCCGACTGCATTCTCCGGGTCATCCTTGCCGTATAGATCGAACTCGATCTTCGGCTGCAGGATCAGCCTTTGGGTGATGAACAGCTCGACTTCACCGGAAAAGCGCGCGGCCGTGCGACCTTGCTCGCCGAAGTAGACAGTGGCCTCGACCTCGAACCAGTGCGGAGCGAGCCCCTGGACACCCAGACCGATCCAATCGCGCGACGGGCCGTCGCCGAAGTCATGTCGCACTCCCGCTTGCGCATGCCACCACCGTCCGACGATGCGGTCCCAGAACAGCTCGGCAAGACCTTCGTACTCTCCATCGATTCGATTGCCCTCCGACCGCAACCACGCCTTGTTGTAGTCAGTGCCGTACCAGCCTTCCGCATCCCAGTGAACGGCGTCCTCACTGTTCTTCTCATGCCATTCCAGTTCGTCGAACAGCAGCATGCTGAACGATGCGTCGTCCTCCATTTGCATGAGCTCGATCATCCGTTCGTTGGACATCTCATGCATCGGATGCTGTGGCGGATCGGGCGCGACGTGCGCGCGCTCGCTTTCAGTGGGCTCCTGGGACGGCTGATGCTGCTCGTGACCGGCATGAGCCGGGTCCTCCGCCGATGTGGCCGTCGCAGCACCAAGAACGAGGAGCAGCGCGCAGAAGACAGGTGTCGCGGTATTCATTCGTGATCTCCAGCGCCGCGACTGACCGCCACTTCCCTGAACATCCCCGCCTCCATGTGATACAGGAGATGACAGTGATAGGCCCAACGGCCAAGCGCGTCGGCGGTAACCGCATAGCTGATGCGCTGCGCTGGGTTGACCATCACCGTGTGCTTGCGCACCTGGAACTGGCCGTGCGGGTTCTCGATCTCGCTCCACATCCCGTGCAGGTGAATCGGGTGAGTCATCATCGAGTCGTTCACGAGCGTGATGCGCAGACGCTCGCCGAAGTTGAAGCGCAATGGTTCAGCCTCGGAGAACTTCTCCCCGTTGAAGGACCACATGAAGCGCTCCATGTGACCGGTGAGGTGAAGCGCGATCTCCCTGCCCGGCTCGCGTCGATCGATCGGGCCACCGAGCGTGTGGAGGTCCGCATAACTGAGCACACGCCGGCCGTTCTCCTTCAAGCCGACCCCAGGATGGTCGAGTCCCGTCGACGCCTGGTCGATGAGCATGTCGACGCTCGGTCCGCTCTCGCTGGTAGCGTGGCGAACAGGCGTCGTCGTCCCGGCGCCTCCGTGCCCCATTGCGGCGTGGTCCACGTCACCACTCTTGGCTCCATTGTCGTGCTTCATCGCGCTGTGGTCGGAGCCGCTCATCGAGCCCATGTCATGTGCCATCCCCATGTCGCTCATGGTCAGCAGCGGCCGCGGATCCAGCGGCGGAACTTCGGCAACCATTCCCGGCTGCGGCGTCAAGGTGCCGCGCGCATAGCCCGAGCGGTCGATGGACTGCGCAAAGATCGTGTAAGCGCGATCGTCCTTCGGTTCAACGATGACGTCGTAGGTTTCCGCGGCGGCGATGCGGAATTCCTCAATCGAGACTGGCTCGACATCCTGCCCATCGGCAGCGACGACGGTGAGATTCAACCCCGGAATGCGCACATCGAAGATGCTCATCGACGAGCCGTTGATGAAGCGCAGCCGCACCTTCTCGCCGCGGTGGAAGACACCGGTCCAGTTGTTCACCGGCGCAACGCCGTTCATCAGGTACGTGTAGCTGTAGCCCGATACGTCGGCGAGATCGGTCGGGTTCATGCGCATCTGCGCCCACATGCGACGCTCTGCGAGCGTAGCGTCCCACCCGGCCTTGCTTACGTCCTCGAAGAAGTCGCTGACCGTGCGCTTGCCGAAATTGAAGTAGTCGCTGCGCTTCTTCAGCGTCGCGAAGATTCGCTCCGGATCCGCGTCCGTCCAATCCGAAAGGAGGATCACATACTCTCGATCTGCCGGATGCCGCTCGCCGCCGCGCCGTTCGATGACGATCGGTCCATAGAGACCGGTCTGCTCCTGAAAGCGCGAGTGCGAGTGGTACCAATAGGTGCCGTACTGGTTCACCTTGAACCGATAGACATACGCTCCGCCGCTCGGAATGCCTTCGAAGCTGAGGCCGGGAACGCCATCCATGTCGGCGGGCACGATCATGCCGTGCCAGTGAATGGAGCTGCGTGTCGATAAGCGATTGGAGACGCGCAGAGTGACGGTGTCACCTTCGCGCCAGCGCAGGAGCGGTGCTGGTACTTGTCCGTTCACCACCGTCCCCGTTCGGGCGCGACCGGTAAAGTTGACCGGCATCTCGCCGATCTCCAGATTGAACTCGGTACCCGACAAGACGCTCTGCGTCGCACTCTGCGACCAGGCCAACTGGCGGGAGGTGCCGAGGACGAACAGTCCTGCACCGGCGCTCCAAAGAAAACGTCTTCGCGTCATGCCAGGCGAAGCCATGCGCAAATGATCGAACTTCGTCATGAGAATCTCTGGTCCACCCGTCGCCGGTCAGCGGCTGAGCTTCGTTGGATAGTCCAACGAGCCACGAGCCGTTCAGCGGCAGTTACTGGCTAGCTGCAACGCGCTGCCTCACGGCCGCGACGATGCGCCACGACGCTGCGCTCGAAGCGTGGACTCAGGCGGGTGGTCGGAACAGCGACCACAGTCGATCGCAGGTGAAGCCGTTCACCGGATTCATGATCCGTCCATGATCAACGTGCACGGATGTTGCGATGAACGATGCGACGAGGGCCGCGGGGACGTGCATGCATGGACACTGGCAGGCGCCCGACTTGCAGCAGTCATGATATGCGTCGGACGTTGACTGGCTGTGTGAGGACTGGCTACCTGCGTCAGATGCGGCCTCGTGCCG
>DATCXH010000355.1:0-3335 GCA_036565925.1 Vicinamibacterales bacterium | reverse complement strand
GCCATGCGTTCGATGACGACCGACGTCCAGAACACGGCGCAGCTGATTAAGTTGATTTCCAAGGCGAACCTCGAGCACTCGTCGGCGGCCGCGGTGCTGCTCGGTTCGGTCTCCGAGATTCGTCAGATCACCGATCGCAATGCTGCCGGCGTGAAACAGACACGCGGTGGTACCGACGATCTGCGCCGGCGTGCTCAGGCGCTGGCGGCGCTCGTCGAACAGCCGTCGCCGCGCAAGACCAACGGGCGGGTTTCTCGCTCAGGTCGATAGGGTTCGCACACGCCGCATGTCCACCGAACGGCTTCCCCTGGGTGTATTCACGACCGACAACCGTCTGGTCGTTCGCACCTGGGACAGCTGGATTGCGGTCGCGACCGGCATTGAGCCGTCGCGGGCGCTGAACCGGCCGGTCGCCGAGGTCATCCCCGAGATCAGTCCGACCGGTCTGGCCATCATGGAAGATGTCCTGTCACGAGGGACGGTGGAAGTGATGGCGACCGCGCTGCATCACTACCTGTTCCCGTGCAGGCCCCTCGACCCGTCCTCGTCTCTCGAACGCATGCAGCAGCACGTCACCATCGGGCCGCTTCGCGACGACACCGGCACGGTCGGCATCGTCGTGACCGTCGAAGACGTGACCGCGCGTGTCGAAGAGGAACGCCGCGTGGCCGACAGCATGAGCCGGCACGTCGAATCGGTGATCGGCCTGATGGGCGACACCAATGTTCGCGTACGGCGAATCGCCGTCTCGACACTCGCGAATGACGGTGCGGCGATCATCGAGACACTGGTGCGGACGCTCCGCGAGCAGCATCGCGATCTGTCCGTGCTGAGCAGCGCGCTCGATCTTCTGTCGGTCAGCGACATCGACATCGTCGAGCCGGTGATTCGCTTTCTCGAGGACCAGGACACGAACCTGCGCATCCAGGCCGCGTTAATCCTCGGCCAACGGCGCGATCGGCGGGCGATCCCGGCACTCATCGCCGCGCTGCAGGATGAGGACGCCAACGTCCGGTTCCATGTGATCGAGGCGCTCGGCCGTCTGCATGCGGCGGAGGCCAGCGAAGCGTTGACCGAGATCGCGCTCGAACGAGATTTCTTCCTGGCGTTCCCCGCGATCCAAGCGCTGACCGAGAGCGGCAGCACGCACGCGGCGCCGCGTCTGGTGCCGCTGCTCGCCGACGAGATGCTGCGCGCGCCGGTCATCGAAGCTCTCGGTCAGCTTGGCGACGAGGACGTCACCGTGCCGCTGGTGCAACTGCTGAACACCTCAGATGCACCCACCGACGTGATCACCGATGCACTGGCGGGCTTGTATGCGCGATACGAGAGCCGCTACGGCGCCGGTGAACACATCGCCGATCTCGTTCGTCGTCACGTGTCCGCAACGGGCACACAGAAGATTCTGGACGCGCTCCGGCAGGTGAGCGCCGATCGCCTGGCTGGGCTGGCGCGCGTGCTCGGATGGCTCCAAGGGGAGGCGGTCCAGCGGGCGCTCACTCGGCTCCTCGGGCAGAACGCTGTGCGGTCGCATGTGGTCGAGGCGCTGGTCCGCAATGGCGCCGGAGTCGTCGTGCCATTGCTCGAGCAGTTGCAGGCCGAGGATCTTGACACGCGGCAGGCGGCGGCGGTCGCGCTCGGCCGGATTGGCGATCGACGCGCGACTGCACCGCTCGTCGCCGCACTCGAGGAGCGCGAGCTGACGATGGTCGCGGCGGGCGCGCTGGCGCGCATCGGTGATGGTGCGGCATTCGAAGCCCTCGTCACACGCCTCGGCGATCCGGATGCGGCTATTCGCCAGGCGGTCATCGCGGCGCTGAACTCGATCGGGCATTCGGACATGCCGGGCCGTATCGCAATCCTTCTGACCGACGCCGATCCGATCGTGCGCGAGTCGGCGCTCAAGATCGCCGGCTACTTCGGATACCCCGACTGCCTCGAGCGGGTGCTGGCGTGCTGTCGCGACGACAACGAAACGGTACGGCGCACGGCGATCGAGCAGCTGCCGTTCTTCGAGGATGCCAGCGTGTTCGATGCGCTGATCCACGCTATCGACCATGATGGTGCATCGGTGCGTGCCGCGGCGGCAGCGGCACTGGCTCGCGTCGAGCACCCATTCCGCACGACCATCCTCTTGCGGGCGCTCGACGACGACGATCCGTGGGTGCGTTTCGTGACGCTCCGAACGCTGGGAGCGATTGGTACTGCCGAGGCGGTAGCGCCCGTGCTGGCCGCTGTCGAACGGGATCCGGCGCCGCATGTGCGGCTGGCGGCGATCGAAGTGCTCGGTCGCATCAGTCCCGCCGAAGCGCTCGAGGTACTCGAGCCGCTCACGGCGTCGCCCAACCCTGACATCGCCCGCGCGGCGCTTGCGGCCCTGGGAAACGTCAGTCGCGACGAGGCGTTGACCATCCTCGAGCACCACTCGCGTGCGCCACAGGTCTCGACCCGTCTGGCGACGGTTGACGCGCTCGCAAAACGGTGTGAACCGCGCGTGCCGCACATCCTGCAGTGGATGGCCGCGGTGGACAGTGCGCCGGAGGTCGTCTCGGCGGCCCTCGACGCGCTGGCGCGCGTCGGCAATCGCGACGACGAACAGGGCGGCGCGGCCGCACGTGCGTTGATCGCGCTCACCGCGGAGCCTTCACGCCGGGAAGCGGCGATCAACGTCTTGAGCAGTCTGCCGCCGCGGCGCATCGGTGACATCGCGGCCGGCCTTCGCCACGCGTCCACCGACGTCAGATGCGCGAGCGTCGAGGCGCTGGGACGGATGAAACGGCCCGATGCCTCACGCGCGCTGGAGTCGGCGCTCGACGATGGCGCCAGCCTGGTGCGGTTGACGGCCGTTGCTGAACTGAAACATCTCGGCACACACACGTCGCAGCGCAAGCTGATGGCGCTGGCGCGTACCGATCCGGACGGCGAGGTCCGGCACGCCGCGATGCGCGCCGTCGCGCACGTGGACGGGCCCGGCGTCTCATCGATGGGGCCGCGGTAAAGTCATGCAATATCGCGCGGAATCGCTGGGCCTTGTCGGCCACGTCACGACGCTGCTCATGGATCTAATTCATGACCAGCTCGGGCTGCACTACAAACCGTCGGATGCCGAACAACTCGGCGATCGTTTGGCGCCGCTGGTCGTCGGGCGCGGGCTGGCGTCATTCATGGACTACTACTACGTGCTGAAGTACTCGCCCGAACCGGACGACTGGTCAAAGGTCATGGACGCGCTGTCGGTGCAGGAAACCTATTTATGGCGCGAGATCGATCAGCTGCGCACGGTGGTTGACTGCTTGGTGCCGGCGCTGGTGCGCGCGTCTCGCGGCCGGCCGCTG
>DATCXH010000965.1:0-2494 GCA_036565925.1 Vicinamibacterales bacterium | reverse complement strand
CCGCCGTACTGGTGACGCTGGCGGTGACGTCGATCACCTCGAAAGCTGCTGACACCAGTTACGCCGAAGATCGCGCAGCGATCGAAGATCTGCAGGCGCGGTATCTGTTCGCGATGGACTTCGGTGATCCCGATCTCTACGTGACCACATTCACCGAGGACGGCATCCTCGACGTCGGCTCCGGCGAAATCAAAGGACGCAAAGCGATCCGCGACGTTATCGCGAAGATGCCCAATTCGCGGACGACCGGGAACGGCCTTCGTCCTGCGTCAGGCCGTCACAACATTTCGAATATCGCCCTCAAGGTCAACGGAAACAAGGCGACTGGCCGCGCCTACTGGTTCCACTACAGCAACAACAACCCGGAGCGGCGTGGTGTGTTCGATGGCTATGGCCACTACGAAGACGAGCTCGTGAAGGTGAATGGGCAATGGCTCTTCACCAAGCGTCGTATCTACAACGAAGGACGCGCCGAGTGGGCGTATAAGGGCGGTAACCCAGCATGGTAGGGCGGGTCCTGTGGACCCGACGGAGCGGAGAACTTCCATGAAGCGTCTGTCACTTGCTCTCATTGTCGTCGCCGCGTCGGCCATCGCGGGTCTCGCGCAGACGGGTACAACAGTCTTTGAAGGCGCACGGGTCATCGTCGGCGACGGACGGGTCATCGACAACGCCACCATCGTCGTCAACGCTGGCAAGATCGCGCAGGTCGGACGTGCTGCTGACGTGAAGGCGCCTACCGGGGCAAATCGCGTGAACCTTGCTGGCAAGACGGTCATGCCGACGATCGTGGATACGCACGTCCATACCAGCCAGACCCGCGATGCTCTGACGCAGGACCTGACCCGACGCGCCTATTACGGCGTCAGCGCAGCGATGAGCCTTGGACAGGACACCGAAGCGGCGCCGTTCGAGATCAAGGCAATGCCGATTCCGGGAGCCGCGCGCTTCTTCAGCGCCGGACGTGGCATCACCGCGCCGGAACCTGGCCGGACGATGGCGCCGTACTGGATTACGACGGCGGCCGAAGGACGCAAGGCCGTTCAGGAGCAGGCCGCACGCAAGGTGGACATCATCAAGATCTGGGTGGACGATCGCGACGGCAAGTACAAGAAGCTGACGCCGGATCTCTATAGTGCGGTCATAGACGAGGCGCACAAGAACAAGCTCCGCGCCACGGCGCATCTGTTCACGCTCGAGGATGCGAAGGGACTGTGGAAGGCGGGCATCGATGCCTTCGCGCACGGCGTGCGCGATCGCGACATCGATGAAGAGTTCCTGTCGATGGTGAAGACGCGGCCGGCGTTCGTACTGGTGCCGAATCTTCCCGATCGCGGCGTGAAGACCGATCTCAGCTGGCTGAAAGGCAGCTTGGAACCGGCGGAGCTTCAGAAGCTCGAGGCCGGCAATACCGATCGGCCGGATGCGCAAACGGCGTTCGGGATTCAGGCGCGCAACCTTGCGAAGATGAGCGCCGCTGGTGTGAAGGTCGCGCTTGGCTCTGACGGCAACACTCCGTGGGCACCGCATGCGGAGATGGCCGACATGGTGGCCGCCGGCATGACGACGGCGCAGGTGATCACCGCCGCAACGAAGAACGGTGCCGAGTTCTTGCGCATGAACGACAGCGGCACGATCGAAGCGGGAAAGAGCGCTGACCTGCTCGTACTCGACGCCAACCCGCTCGATGACATCACCAACACGCGCAAGATCAACGCGGTGTATCTGCGCGGCGTCGCTGTCAACCGCGCGCGCGTACCGTAACGATTTCCGTCGAGGCGGGTCGTTAGACCTCCGTAGAGGCGGGTCTTTAGACCCGCCTTGCTTCGAGACCGCCCGGTCCTCCCGGACCGGTGTCTAAAAACACCATGATGCAGGACCTCAGATTCGCCGTCCGCATACTCCTCAAAGAGCGCTGGTTCACGGCCGTAGCAGTGTTGTCGCTGGCGCTCGGCATCGGCGCGAACACCGCGATCTTCAGCCTGATCAACACGCTGATGCTGCGTCCGTTGCCCGTGCGCGAGCCGCAGCAGTTGGTGCAGTTCATGAGCGTGTATCCCGGCGACCCGCGCATGAATGGTTTTCAGTACCTGCACTACGAGCGCGTGCGCGACCGGAACACTGTCTTCTCCGACGTCATCGGCATGGCGCCGGCACGTCTCACCGTTAGCGGCCTTCGCCCCGGTGCCGGCGCCCGAGGCCGCGAGGGGGCCGAACCGCACGGAGTGTATGCCGAGTACGTCACCGGGAATTTCTTCAGCGGACTCGGCATCGAGCCGGCGCTCGGCCGCATGCTTCGCCCGCAGGATGATCGCATCGGCGGCGACGCAGCGGTTGCGGTCCTGAGCTGGTCGTACTGGAACAAACGCTTCGGCGCTGATGCAGGAATCGTCGGACGTCAGATCGCCGTCAATACGGTGCCCGTGACCGTGGTCGGCGTCGGGCCGAGAAGTTTCGTCGGCATCGAAGTCGGCACGACACCTGATCTGTGGCT
>DATCXH010000052.1:0-8153 GCA_036565925.1 Vicinamibacterales bacterium | reverse complement strand
CTGGAACCTGGAACCTGGAACCTGGAACCTGGAACCTGGAACCTGGAACCTGGAACCTGGAACTAAACTCGCCGCACCCTACTCTCTAAACGCATTCGTCATCGGATAACGGCGATCCCGTCCAAAACTCTTCCGCGTGATCTTCACTCCCGGCGGCGCCTGACGGCGCTTGTACTCCGCCGAGTAGAGCAGCCGCTGCACGCGGCTAACCGTGGCGCGGTCGAAGCCTCGGGCCACGATCTGATCGACGCTGTCTTCTTCCTCGATGAGCCCGTTGAGGATCGCGTCGAGGACGTCGTACGGAGGCAGCGAATCCTGGTCGGTTTGATTCGGCCGCAACTCCGCAGTCGGCGCCTTGGTAATAGACGACTGCGGAATCACGTCCTTGGCAGTCAGCGCGCTGTCCTCGGGCACGTGCGTATTGCGCCACTCTGAGAGCGCGTAGACCTCGGTCTTGTAGATGTCCTTGAGCACCGAGTAACCACCGCACATGTCGCCATACAGCGTGGCGTAGCCTACTGACATCTCCGACTTGTTGCCAGTTGTCACCAGCAGCTCGCCGAACTTGTTCGACATGCCCATCAACAGAAGACCACGCACGCGTGCCTGCAGGTTCTCCTCGGTGACGTCGCGCTCGCGGTTGCCAAATGCTGGCGTGAGCGCGGCTTCGGCGGCTTCGACGGTCTGACCAATCGCGATCGTCTCGAGTCGGATGCCAAGACGTGCCGCAGAATCGGCAGCATCGTCCATGCTCGACTGAGAAGTGAAGCGAGACGGGAGTCGCACGCCGCGCACGCTCTCTGCTCCGAGCGCGTCGGCAGCGACGGCTGCCGTCAACGCTGAATCGATGCCACCCGACAGTCCCAGCACGATGCCCTTGAACCCGTTCTTGCGAACGTAGTCGCGAAGGCCGAGCATCATGGCGCTGTAAATCGTGTCGAGGCGCGGTGGCTCCTCCCATGAAGCGGTGCCGACGCAGCGGAGGCTGTTGCCGTCCTTCTCCCATGTGGTGAGGACGATCGCCTCCCGGAAAAAGGGAAGGCGATGGGCGAGCGTGCCGTCGACGTTCATGACGAAGGATCCGCCGTCGAACACGAGTTCGTCCTGGCCGCCAACCTGGTTCACATACGCAAGCGGAGCACGAGACTCGGACGTGCGCGCACGCGCCAGCTCGAGACGTTCCTCGAATTTATCAACTTCGAATGGCGATCCATTCGGCACGAGTAGCAGCTCGGCGCCCGCGCGTTTCAAATGCTCGCAGACGGTTGGAAACCAGACGTCCTCGCAAATCGGCAGACCGAGACGGACACCCCGAAACAGGATCGGGGCCGGCAGCGGACCTGGTTTGAACACGCGCTTCTCGTCAAAGACGCCGTAGTTGGGCAGCTCGTACTTGAAGCGAAACTCGGAACGTCCGTCCGCCACGAGCGCGGCAGCATTGTGCAGACATCCATCCTCTCGCCATGGCAGCGTGACGACGAGTGCCGGTCCGCCGGAAGCGGACTCGCGTTCGAGCTCGCGCAGGGCGGCCGCAGCCGCCTCCACGAGCGCCGGGCGGAGGACGAGATCCTCGGGTGGATAGCCAACCAGGACGAGCTCAGAGAAGACGACCAGATCGGCGCCGAGTTCAGAGGCGCGATCTCGCGCACGACGCACGCGCGCGAGATTGCCGGCGACGTCGCCCACTCTGGGATTCAGTTGTGCGAGCGCAATGGAGAGACCCAACCCTTGTAGTATAAAACCTTGATGATCCATGGATAGTCTGGTCGCCGAAGGGTTGGGGAAGTGCTACATCCTGAGCCGTGAGGAAGGCAAGTCGCGCCCGTTCTGGCGACGATGGCGGGCTGCTCGCGGCGAATCCGAATCGGCGGTGAAGACCCGCGACTTCTGGGCACTCCGCGACGTGAGCTTTCGCGTCGAGCCGGGCACGATTCTCGGTGTAATCGGTCCCAACGGGGCGGGCAAGACGACGCTGCTCAAGGTGCTGGCGCGGGTGATCACGCCGACAACCGGCCGTGTGGTGGGCGTCGGCCGCGTGGTGTCGTTGCTGGAGCTCGGCGCGGGCTTCGATCCCGATCTGCCTGCGCAGGACAACATCCTGATGAACGCCGCGATCCTCGGCATTCCACGCGCCGAAGCGCAGCGCCGCATCAAGGAGATTCTCGAGTTCGCCGAGGTCGAGCAATTCACCGCGAGCCCGCTGCGTCATTTCTCGAGCGGCATGTATCTGCGGCTGGCGTTCTCGGTCGCGATCCATATGAACCCGCAGATCCTGCTCGCCGACGAAATTCTCGCCGTCGGCGATCAGGCGTTTCAGGAGCGCTGCCTCACGAAAGTGGCCGAACTCGGACGCGACGGCCTCACGGTGCTCTTCGTCTCGCACGACATGGATGCGATCATGCGCATCTGCAACCGCGTCATGTGGCTGCACCAGGGTGCCATCCGCAAGCTCGGTGATCCCGAGGAAGTCGTCGACGAATACCAGAACGCGATCTGGAGCCAGGCCGATATCGCGCAGTCGGAACGGGGGCGGCGATCCAATCGCTTCGCCGAAGTGCTCTCGGTGCGTCTCGTCTCCTCGACCGGCAAGGACATCGGTGGCGCTCCGGTTTCGGAGGACGTGTTCATCAAAACCAGATTTCGCACCACCAAGCCGAACCTGACCGTGAAGAGCGCGCTCGATCTGAGCACGAAGGGCACACTGCTTTTCCGAACGACGGACTCGGAGGCGCGCCCCCTGCCACAGGCGGGCATCTATGAGGTACTCGTCAAGATTCCGCGCGATCTGTTGGCCGAACTTCCCTACGTCGCAACGGTTGGCCTCATCTTCAAGCGCGAAAACGAAACCAAGGAATATCCGCTGCTGATGTACAACGCGCTCTCGTTCCTCGTTTATGGCACTGAGACCCCGGACGCTCCCGCCTCGGGTCGTCTCGATCGCGTCGGATACATTGCCCCGCGTCTCGAGTGGACGGTCCGGCAGGAAGCCTATGCTGCTGGCGCTTAGACGCATGTTGGGATTGAGTGCGTCGGTCGCAGCAGCGGAGTCTGCGACGGCGCTGGATCAGAAACCACAGAAATGGGTGATCGAGCCGGCGCGCGTCGGCCTCGTGGCGCGTGCAGAGGAGTTGTGGCGCTATCGGCGCATCCTGTGGTTCTTCGCATCGCGCCGGATCAAAGAGCGCTACGAGGACATGACGCTGGGCAAGTTCTGGCTCTTCGCCCAACCGCTGGCGCCGATCCTGATCAGCACGGCCATCTTCGGCAAAATGCTGCAGGTGCCGTCTGAGGGCGTCCCGTATTTCCTGTTCTTCCTCGCCGGAAACTCCTGCTGGCGCATTTTCGAACGGGGCACGATGCGGGTGACGCGGAGTCTGGATCAGAACCGCGGACTCATCAAGAAGGTCTACTTTCCGCGATTGATTGCGCCAATCTCGGCGGTCGCTCCGTCGGTGACCGAGTTCGGCGTCCTCTTCACGTTGCTGGTGTTGACCTGCATCTACTACTTCGTGAAAGACGGTGTGTTCTATCTGCGTCTGGGGCCGCAGATACTCGTCGGCCTGTTCGCGATCTTCATGGCGGCGTTTCTCGCCATCTCCGTAGGTTTGTGGACCACGGTGATGCAAACCCGGCACAAAGACGTGCAGTACTCCATTCGCTACTTCATGCAGTTGTGGCACTACGTGACGCCCGTCATCTTTCCGCTGTCGGAGCTGCTGAAAGTGATGCCACCGAATCTGCGCTTCATCGCCTACCTCAATCCGATGAGCTCAGTGGTCGAGATGTACAAGTGGGGCCTGCTCGGCATCGGTCACGTGTCCGTGATGAGCGTTGTGTGCGGCGTGGTGATTACGCTGGCCATCTTCAGCGGTGGCGTCGTCTACTTCAACCGGTCGGAAGCGGCTTCTGTCGATCGGCTGTAACACACGGTGATTCCCTTCAATCGCCCATATCTCACCGGACACGAGTTCACGCACATCCAGGAGGCGGTTGCCGCCGGTCAGCTTGCCGGTAATGGACGCTTCACGAAGCAGTGCCAGGCATGGCTCGAGCGACGGGTCGGTGCGTCTCGCGTGCTGCTGACGCACTCGTGCACGGCGGCGCTCGAGATGGCGGCGCTGCTCCTTGACCTCGGGCCCGGCGACGAAGTCATCATGCCGTCGTTCACGTTCGTGTCCACGGCGAATGCGTTTGTGCTGCGCGGCGCGACGCCGGTGTTCGTCGATATCCGGCCCGACACGCTGAACCTTGACGAGCGGCAGCTCGAATCGGCGATTACGCCACGGACCAAAGCCATCATCGTCGTCCACTATGCCGGCGTGGCATGCGACATGGATGCGGTGATGGAGATCGCCCGTCGTCACGATGTCATCGTCGTCGAGGACGCGGCGCATGCGTTGATGTCGCGCTACAAGGGAAAACCGCTCGGCGGCTTCGGCCAGTTGGCGACGTTCAGTTTTCACGAGACGAAGAACGTGATCTCGGGCGAGGGCGGCGCCCTCGTCATCAACGACCCGCGGTTCGTCGAGCGCGCGGAGATCCTGTGGGAAAAGGGCACGAACCGGACACAGTTCTCGCAGGGCCGCGTCGACAAGTACACGTGGATGGACGTGGGCTCGTCGTTCCTGCCTGGCGAGCTGACTGCGGCGTTCTTATGGGCGCAACTCGAAGAGGCGGAGCGGATCACGTCGCGGCGGCTCGAGTTGTGGAATCGGTACCGCGAGGCGTCTGCGTCGCTCGAGGCGCTCGGCTTGCGAGGCCCGGTTGTACCCGCTGACTGCGATCACAACGCCCACCTGTTCTATCTGCTGGTCCCTCTGCACGCGCAGCGTAATGAGATCGTCGCCGACCTCAACGCGCGCGGTGTCAACGCGGTGTTTCACTATGTCCCGCTGCACTCGTCGCCCGGCGGCCGGCGCTATGGCCGCGCGTCTGGGGCGATGAGCGTCACCGACGATTGCAGCGCGCGCTTGATCCGATTGCCGCTGTGGGCGGGGATGGGGACGGAGGTGCCGGAGATGGTCGTCGAGCGCCTGCGGCACAGCGTCGCTGCCGTCAGCGCGAGATGACCGAGATCGCGGAGACAACGGATTAACACGGAGTAACGGAGCAGCGGAGACAAATAACAGACCTCGAAAAATCCGTTTCTCCGTCGCTCCGTGTAATCTCGTTGACCCCGACCTCCGTTAGCTCCAATCACCGGTAGCCAGTAACGTCCGCCGGCTTTCCTGCGTCCTGCACCTCGACGAGGTAGCGCCACGCATCGGGCTGGCTGCCATCGACATCGGTGAAGCCGTACACCTTGGCGAGCTGGCCGCTCGACAGCGACATGCCATTCCATCGTGAGACGTACGGATCGCTTGCGAGCGCTGCCACGGCTCGCCCGACGTAGGCTGGCGTCTCCGAAATGGCGAAGTGCGGTTGGACCTTCGTCGCGTCCCGCCAGTTTGCTTCAGTGACGTTGTAGGCGTCGAGCATGACTTCCGAGCGGAGCCATCCTGGTGTGACGGCGATCGCCGTCCCACCATGCGGACGGAGTTCGTGGCCCAGCGCGAAGGCCATGCGATTCACCGCGGTCTTCACGAGGTCGTAGAAGAACGAGACGCGGTAATTCGTGGAGTTGTAGTCCGTCGTGCCGTCGTTCACTTCGACGACCAGAGCACCGGGCTGCGTGATCATCAGCGGCAGCGCGAAGTGGCTGGTGATTGCGTGCGTGTCGATGCCAAGACGCAGCAGGTGGAGACCGTACTCCAGATCAGACTCCCACACGGTCTTGTTCCATTCCATCCTGGTCAAACCGAAGATGTCGTTGACGAGGATGTGCAGCGCGCCCTGCTCGCGCTCGATGCGCGCGACCAGCGCGCGGACTTCGTCAGCGACAAGATGATCGACGCGGATCGCGATACCGCGGCCGCCCGCCTGATCGACGAGCGCGGCGGTCTCCTCGATTGTTTCCGGGCGGTTCATCTCGGACGATGAGGACCGAGTGGTGCGGCCGGTGACGTACACGATTGCGCCTGCAGCTCCCAGTTGAACAGCGATTCCTCGTCCCGCGCCTCGCGTCGCACCCGCGACCAGCGCCACCTTGTTCTTCAACGGTTTCTTCATGGTGGTGGATTCTTCAACACAGAGAGAGCACGGGGCTCACCGAGCGGCTTCTGTCTCTGGACCTTGTGTTAAATGCCTTTGTGCTCTCGTCGACTGGCTCTAACGCTGCAGCACGGCAAGACCCACACCGGTGCCGCCGTACTCGTTGCCGTTGTAGAGCATGTAGCGGCGGCCGTTCCAGTCGAAGACGCACGGATACTCGACCATCTCCGATTCCCACGCGTCTCCGCCCGGCGTGAGCCCGAGACTGTCAGCCCGCGACCACGTCACGCCATCGTCAGATTCGGCCATCTCGATGCGATACCGTTCGCCGCGGACCGCGAACCACATGCGATACCGGTCCTCGTCGTGGACGACCCACGGCCTCGCGAACGCATGCTCGTCCTCGGTAGCGTAGTCCAGAGCGATCTGGCCTTCGCGATGCCACGTGAGTCCGTCGGGAGATTCAGCGTATTTAATGTGGTAGTAGTGCCTCGGCCCAGAGTCCGCGTTGCGCCACTCGGTTGCCGAGACGTACCACATGCGCCAGCGGCCGTGGCCAATCTGCACAAACGGCGACGCCGTGAGATATGGATCGACGGCGTTCCGCTCGAGGAGCGGTGCCGGCGACAAGCGCTCGAACGGTCCGCCGTTCTCGCTGATCGCGACGCCGGCGGCGAGGTAGAACGGCACCGTCACCCCGCGGCTCCAGCCGGTGTAGTAGAGGAATCGATCGCGGCCGACCGTGACAAGACAGGATGTAGTGACGCCGCTGTCATCGAATGCGCCGAGTGAGCCGAGATCGAGAACTGGATCGGCCTCGAGCGGCTCCAGTGCCGGCGCGTCTGACATCACCAGGACGCAGCGGCCGATCCGTGCGCGGCTGTCGCGATCGCGAAGACTCAAATAGACCGCGAACCGCGTCGCATCGAGCGGCTCGACGACCGGCAGCGCGGCATGCGTCGCCGCCCATGTCGCACGCGACGTGTCGAGCGGAAGCTGGCCCAACCGTCGCCACGTCACAGGTCGATCTCGTCGCTCGCCTTCGGAAACAGCTTGGCGCGCTCGGGCATGTAGACCTGTTTTGGCTTGGTGTTCTTCATGATGATGGCGCCAGCACCGATGAGCGTCTCCGGTGCAATCGTGATCGAATTGCGCAGCGTGGCGTTCACGCCGATGAACGACCGCGTTCCGATGCGCACCCAGCCCGAGACAACCACGTGCGAGGTGATGAAGCAATGGTCCTCGATGGTGACGTCATGCCCGATGTGATTGCCGCTCCACAGCGTCACGTTGTTGCCGATGGTGACGAAGGGCTGGACGGTGTTGTCCTCGAGGATGAAGCAGTTGTCGCCGGGCGGTGTCTGCGAGAGATAACTGCAGCGCGAGCTTATGTAGCTGACCAGCCGGTATCCCGCCGCTTTCATGCTCGCGTATTTCTCGGCCCGCACCGCGTTCATCTTGGCGTAGCTCATGGCCACGAACATGTCGTAGTCGCCGGGCGGAAATCGATCGGTCACGTCCTCGGCGTCGATCAATGGCAGGCCCTGGAATGCGTCGGCTTGACGGAACGCGCGGTCCACCACGAACGCCGCGACCTCGTGCGGGCTGTCGTGCGTGAAGTAATGGTGCGCGAGCCGGGCGATGTCGCCGGCGCCGAAAATGACAAGCTTCGCCATGCTGCTTAGCGTCGCACGATGATGGTGAACTCGTAGAGCGGATAATCGTGGAGCAGCGTCACGAATCGCGAAAACGTGCGCTTGCAGCGATCGAAGGCCTCGAGCGGATCGGCGTAATAGAGATCGGGCCGGCGTTTGTCCTCGTCCGAGTAGGACGTCAGCGCATTGAACGCGAAGCCGCGCGTGCCCAGCGCGGCGAGATCGGCGAGGGTCTCCCAGATATAGGCGCGCCAGGAATCATTGTCCGCATCCTGCTTCACGTTGAAGACGCCACTCGCCACGGCAAAGTCAGCGGGTTGGAGTTGTTCGCGTTTCGCCGTGACCACGCAGCCGTGCAGCGACGCCATGCGCGCGTGCGCCGCCGTGGCCATCGCCTCGCTGACGTCA
>DATCXH010000938.1:0-4163 GCA_036565925.1 Vicinamibacterales bacterium | reverse complement strand
GTGATCGTGCCGGTCACATCCGCCGGCACGTTGGTAAGTGCGACAGTCAGACTGCCGGTTACGTACAGGACGGGATCAACGAGAATCGAGTAGGTTCCGGAGGTCGGGAGGGTCTGTGTATCGATGATGCCGCTGCCCTCCATACACGCTGACGCCAGCGTGGAGCCGTCGGGCTTGCGAATCGTAGCGCTCACGTCGCAGGTGATCCCTACCTGCCCGGAGATTCCGTTGGTCCCCACGACGAGCACTCGCTGGTTGGCGGTTCCAGCGAACGTCAGGATTCCGTTCTGGCCCGGCGATTCGGTTGTCACGGTCACCGTCGATCCGCCGGGGGTGATAGTGCCGGTGACGTCCGGAAGCACGTTGTACAGGTTGAGCGTGACGGTGCCGGGGGCGATCGCGCCAGCCGGGTCCACCAGGACCGTATACGTGCCGGTCAACGGCAGCGTCGTGGCATCGATAAAGCCGCTGCCCTCCATGCAGGTTGCGGGGGCAATCGCGTTGCCGTCGGGCTTAACGATACTGGCGAAAATGTCGCACCCGAGAATCTGACCGGTGGTCCCGCTCGTTCCGCGCAGCGAGACTCGCTGATTGCTCGTTCCCGCGAAGGTGTACAGGGCGTTCTGGCCCGGTTTTCCCGCTTCTGTCGCCGCGATGACCGTTCCTCCCGGCGCGATGGTTCCCACGACATCCAGGAAGTCATGCGGCTTCAACGTGAGATTTCCGCTCGACGTATTTGCCGGGTCGACGAGGATCGTGTATGTGCCGCTGATAGGCGTGGTGACGGCGTCGAGAAAACCGCCGCCGCCTTCCATACACCCGGCTGGCGAGAGCACAGTACCGTCTGGCTTCAGGATGCTCACCCAGACATCACACCCACTCGCGGGAGTGAAGGTACCGTTCGTGCCGCGAAGGGAGAGTCGGTGGCCGGCGATGCCTTCGAAAACGGCAAGGCCAATCCTGTTCGCCGTCCCGATCGACACAATCGATTCTTCATTGACGTTCCATCGACTAGTGAACCCCACGTCGGCCGTTGTGAACGGGTACGGCGGAATGAAGAAGTCGTTCCCAACCGCCCCACCGAACGGTGTGTAGACGCTGATTCGACCTGAACCGGCGAGCGTTGGCACGGCCGTCGAAACTGTGGTCGTCGTGCTCGACGTCACCGACGCGTGCCGGAGGTTGAACATCGTGCGATTGTTCGTCGCAATCGTTTGGAAGTTCGTGCCGGTGATTGTGACCGGCGTCCCCGCTGTACCAATCGTCGGCGTGAAGCTCGTGATGGTTGGGGCGTTGCTGGACGACGTGACGGTGAAAGGGCCACCGCTCGTCGCCGAGCCCGATGGCGTCGTCACCGCGATCGTCCCTGTCGTCGCTCCAGATGGCACGGTCGCCACGAGTTGAGTGGCGGTCGCGCCCGTGACCGTGGCCGCAACGCCGTTGAACGTCAGCGTGTTCTGAGACGGCGTGGTACTGAAGCCGGTGCCTGAAATCGTGACCGTCGTCGCAATCGGTCCACTGGACGGTGTGAACTGCACGATCCCGACGGTGCCGTTCGAATGCCGTTCGATTGCGAGCAGATTGCCAACCGCGTCGTACACGTAGACTGCAGATTCGCCGTTTCCATCGACGACACCCGCCAGCCGACCCAACGCGTCGTAGAAGTAGGTGACGGGCGCCTGCCCCTCAAGGAGCGCACCTGAGAACGACAACACCGCGGCCGACAGGAAAAGCGCACGAACGGATCCCTTCGTGCTGAGCAAACGTTCTCGCATAACACCGCTCCAGACTGAGACGTGCGTGGCTGCGGGTGGGAGAGCGGTGCAACCTTGAACTTAGCAGCGACAGGAATCAAGAGAGTGTGTACCCAAATTCGTGCTCGATCACGTTTTTCTGTGCACGCGTGACACCGGTGAAACGGCACGAACAAGATCGCGTGACGTCGATGCAGCGAGATGTCTTTGATGTGCAGTTATCAATCGTCTCACCAGCGAGCCCAGAAAGGAGATCCCTACACTCGAAACGTTCGGTCAGCGATTCATCGACGACTATGCGGTAGCCAACCGACAGAAGCCGAGCGGCATCGCGGCCAAACGCACGATCCTGAATCTGCATCTCGTCGCGGCGTTCGGTGCAAAACGCCTGGACGCAATCACGACAGACGAGGTTCAGAGGTTGAAGCATCGACTACGCAATCACGCACCCAAGACGGTGAACAACGTGTTGACTGTCTTGAGCGTCCTGTTGAAGAAGGCAGTTGAGTGGGACGTGATCGACAAGGTGCCGTGCACGATCCGACTGGTTCGAGCTCCGAAGCCGTCAATGGGCTTTTACGACTTCGACGAGTACGAGCGGCTGCTCGAGGCGGCGAAGGAACTGGGCCCGACGGCGCGTCTCGTGGCGCTGCTCGGCGGCGAAGCAGGCCTCCGTTGCGGCGAGATCATCGGTCTCGAATGGAGCGATGTGGATCTGGCGAAGCGTCAGATGTGCATTCAGCGATCGGAATGGCGAGGACACGTGACCGCACCGAAGGGAGGCCGGTTGCGATATGTGCCGATGACCGCGCGACTGGCGTCGGCCGTGCGCGACCATCGCCATCTGAAAGGTCCGCGGGTGCTCTGCCTGGACGATGGCTTACCGCTCACGCAGGATGTCGTAGGCGAGTGCGTTCGAAAGGGAGGGCGCAAAGCAGGCGTTCCAGCCAGTGGAGCTCACCGGCTGCGTCACACCTTCTGCTCGCATCTGGCCATGAGAGGTGCGCCGGTACGGGCGATTCAGGAGACGCCGGACATCAAGACCTGATGACGACTCAGCGCTACATGCACCTGAGTCCGTCAGCAGTCGAGAACGCAATCCGGCTGTTGGAGCAGCCAGGTCCGCCTGAAGGCGGACACTACGCGAATTCGGCAGCCAGGTCCGGCTAAAGCCGGACACTACACCGGCGAGAATCAGACGGCGTGGAGAAATGTTGGAGACGAGGGGCTGCGATCAAGTAAGTCCGCAGCGATGAGCAAGATAAGTGGCGGGGTGGACGGGACTCGAACCCAGTTCACCGCGCCGAAGTAATCACCTGACGGCGTGCGAGTTGTGGTCGCAACGTGTTGATCGTCAGCTGATTAGGTGGCTGCTGACAGCTGCGATCATTCCGCTGACTTCGTGCCGAGTCCTCGCGAATCTACCCGATTCGTGGAGACATCATTCTGGAGACGACCCAAGTGTCATGACATTGATAATGTCCACTGCGCAGGGCCATGCCCACCTACGTGTTCGACTTATCCTGGACCGATTCACCCCAATTACTTCCCTTAGCGTAACCGTTCAGGGAGCCGGTGGTCGATGCGAAGGACTCGAGATGAAGTGGTTTCCGCCATACAGCATCCGGTAGGGCGATCGGGCGTTTTCAGATCATCATGGACGTTGAGAGAGTTCTGCAAATCTTCACCTCAGCGGTCCTGCCAGATGCGACGCACACATGCGCGACCGTTAAACTCGCGAACTGCCTCCAAGGGATTCAACCCGCTCACGCCAAGTTCCGTCGGGCATCGAGGCCCACATCGCGACGGAGTTGAGATCCGCACTGGCCGCCCAGGCACAATGCGCAAGCTTCTCGACGACTGAAGCATGCCCGGGGTCAAACAGCGAGCCTCTGAGCGCGATATCTACCGACGCGCCCGGTACCTGCACGGCGCCGACGCGAAGGGCCGAACCCCAACGATATCCGCCGTCAACCTCCAGGAGCCGCTTCAATCTGCCGACACGCAACTCGCAAATCAATGTGCCGAACGAGCCGTCGAGGATCTCGGGCACACAGAACCGTTCGCTGTCGTCTCTTTCGGGATCGGACACAAATGCTGCAAACACTTCGGGGAACCGACCCGGCACCACATCGAGTTCGATCGTGCCAAGCCATACCGTATCGACATCGGAGAATCGCTCGAGCATCCGATCGACGTGCGTCAACATCTTGGTTGCGGCCAGATTGAGGTCGAAGTCACGCCATTGCCACGAAACCTGACCTCCTCGTCCGGGTACAGTAGGGTCGAAAATTCCAGCAAAAGGTAACTGCGTCTCGCTCACGATGGCTCCGACACGCTACTGGAATGATGAATTTTCATCCGGTCTCCTCGCGACCGCCTTACAGCTGATCCCATCCAAAGTCGCAG
>DATCXH010000060.1:0-3118 GCA_036565925.1 Vicinamibacterales bacterium | reverse complement strand
CATTCGCCGCACGATAACCGAGCGCGACCTGGGCAACGTGAGCGACGCGGTACTCACGACGTTCGGCGCTCCGGATGGCTTCATCGATGCGAGCGAGCAGAGCACGTTCCGGCCGTTCGCCGAGTTCATCGCCGGTGTCGGAATCGCCTCCGGCCGGACCTACGTGGACGTGGGATACCGCCTCAGGAAAGTATTCCGCGTCGAATCCTTCACGTTCTCGCAGTTCACGGTCGGCGTCGGAATGCGATTCTGACGAGGGCGAGGCATACTCAAGCTGTTCACAGGAAAGTTGGTGTTGAGCGACGGCAAGCAGGCCGTGAAGCAGTAGCGCCGCTACGCCACTGCCCCGGCTGCATCAGATGCGGGATCAGAACAGCGTGAGGCCCGCCAGCAGCAGCTCCGGCTTGTCAGACTTGTTTCGCTTGCGCGCCTCCATCACCTTCAGCATCGATATCTGCACCTCGCGATACAGACCAGATCCTGGCTGCTGCCCAAGGCGAATGAGCGTCGTGAGCTGCTGCTCATACGCAGCCCGCTCATCGGAGCCATGACGGATATGCCACTCTTCGTGCGCGAGAATGCTGGCGAGCTTTCGCATCGCCATCGAATCAGTGCAGTGCATACGGGCCTTCAATGCTGTTTGAAACACTGATGACGAGGTGATCAGGTAGATGGCGCCACTCCCTGGACGAACAAATGCTTCAGCACCAACTGACACGCCAGGCGGCGCGATGTCGATCAACTCGATCCGCGGCATACTTCGCTCGCTGCGACCGAGCACCGCCAAGGCACACGCCACCACTGATGCGGCGGTCCACATGGCCAGCCCTCCTGTGCGGGCTGGCGCTCACCTATACTGAGGCAAGTCCGGCCCGCAGCTCACTCCTGCGGGTTGGGATCAGGGGTACCGGCGCGTTGCCGCGCGCCGGTGCCCCGCCGTCGTTTGTTGGTAGTTTGACGGCACGACCGAGCAATCGGTTCATGCCCAGATCAGGTAAGTCTTCTCGTTACAACTGCTTCGTTCGATTTCGAACAGAATTCCCGCGAGCGGACACTCGCACGCCGCCTGCCTACTTCACGATCGCTTGAAAGACGGCGTTCTCGAAGTCACGCTGCAGCGCCGGCGTCGAGGTCTGCATGAGAATGATCGTCACCATCTTCTCTTGCGGCTCGATGTGAACGTTCGTGCCGTATGCGCCAGCCCATCCCCATGCGCCTTTCGAGACACGGCGATCCGCCGCGACAGGATCCTCGACGACCTGGACGCCGAGACCAAAGCCGATCCCACGCGGCGACATACCCATCTGTCCGCCAGCCATCTCTCCAGTGTGATTCGACGCCATCAGCTCGATCGTTCGCGGGCTGAGGTAGCGCTTGCCATTCAATTCACCACCGTTCACGAGCATCGTCGCAAACTGCGCGTAGTCCTCTGCGGTCGTCACCAGTCCGCCGGCGCCGGAAAAGTACGTCGCACTGCTCAAGCCGTTCTGATCGGGCAGCTTCTCTAATCCATTCTGTCCACGACGGTAGAGCGGCACAATCCGCGACGCACGATCGGGAAGCAGCGCAAACCCGGTGTCCTTCATACCGAGCGGATCGAACAGCCGCTGTTTGAGAAAGCGATCGAATGGTTGACCAGAGGTGATCTCGACGATGCGACTGAGGACATCGAAGCCAGCGAGTCCGCTGTACCGCCACAACGTACCGGGCTGAAAATCGAGAACCGCCCCGCCGAGCTTCGGGATGTAGGTCGCCAGCGTGTCGTCGGGCGCGCGCTGGGCGAGCGATGCCGATGCGCGCTGACCGAGACCACCGCTCATCAGACCGGATCCATGCGTCAGCAAATCACGGACGGTGATTTCACGAGACGCGGGTACGAGGTCGACGTCGACCGGAGCTGCGCCACGCCCGCCACGACCACCCGCCGCTGCGGCCGCGGCTTCTGATCCCGGCTTCGGCACAGCAACCTTCATGTTCTTGAACTCGGGAATGAAGCGCGACACCGGATCGGTGAGCCGCAGCTTGCCTTCCTCGAGCATCATCATCACGGCGACAGCGGTCACCGGCTTTGACATCGAGGCCAGGCGAAAGATCGCATCCTTCGGCATCGGCCGATTGGTTTCGAGATCGATGACCCCGTGACCCTCGAGGTGGGCGATGCGTCCGTTGCGAACCACCATCGTGACCGCACCGGCGACGGACTTAGCGTCAATATGACGCTGCACGGCCTCGTGAATGCGCGCCAGGCGCTCCGGCGAGAACCCGAGGTCTTCAGGCTTACCAGCGACGATCGTGCCCCTGTCCGGGGCAGCCTTCGCGAGGACAGGCGCTTGCCGCGGCATCGTGAAGACGAGACAGGCCACGACAACAGGAATGAACCTTCGGATCAGGCGATGAGTCATAGAGCCGGATGATAGCGAGTCCGAGCCAACCAAGGAACTGGAAACAAAGTCTGCTCGCGGCGAACTTTGTCGGCCGAATCGGATGCCAACGTGGGAGGACGCGTGCAGTTCCGCGTGGGTACGTGGGTTGCGCTTCCAGACTTCGTTGACGTCGCTCGCCATAAGCGCGTCACGGCTGCCCCTTCTGAAAGGGGCGTCCCTCCTCCCACACCCTGACCGCTTCGCTTCTGCGTGTGCCTGGAGCGAAGCGGTTGGGGGCTCTCTTCAACTATAACCACCAGCTACCAAAGACCAACCAGGACCGATTACGAGCGTCGTCCAGTGATGACGGATATGTGCCCGATTGAACCCTGCGCTTGATGTAGAAAGCCCGTAAACCGCTGCTGACGCCGGATATCGCGACGTGGCGATTCCCTTGCTCTTCTCCAGGCGAGAGAACAACTATGCGCAAATCCATGTTCACACTCGTGCTCGTTCCGTCCCTCGTCACGCTATCGCCCTTCGTGAGCGCCGATCGCGCCTTCGCGCAAACGCCGTTCAGCGTGTCAGCCAGCATCGGCGACTTCCACGGCGCAGTGGCCAACTACTACCAGGTTCCCGAGCGCGAGGTGATCGTGATTCGCGAGCGCCGGATCCCCGACGACGAGATTCCGGTCGCGCTGTTCATCGCGCGGCACGCGGGTGTGCCGTGGGGTCGCGTCGTAGACATGCGAATG
>DATCXH010000932.1:0-2836 GCA_036565925.1 Vicinamibacterales bacterium | reverse complement strand
TTGCGAGAAGGCTGACAACACGGCGCCGAGACTGTAACGCGGACTCGCAGCCGCTACAACCGTGCTGATCGATCGTCGCGGCTCCTAATTCGAGATCCCCTCCGTGCTCGCCCGGCGACCGAACCCGAGCGTGCGCACCTTCGCCAGCCACGCGCTGAGGCGCTGATTGGCGAGCGACTGCTCGAGCGCATCGAGCTTCACGTAGGCGGCAGGCACGAGCAGCAGCGTCAGGAACAGACAGAGCGACTGCGCGCCGATGATCGTGACGGCGATCGCCGAGCGCTGTGCGCCGCCGATGCCGACGCCGAGAGCAGTGGGGAGCAGCCCGAAGATGATTGCCAGCGTGGTCATCAGAATCGGGCGCAGACGCGTGCGGCAGGCGTCCACGATCGCCTCATCACGCGGCACACCGCGCGCTCGCAGGACGTTGGTGTAGTCCACCTGCAGAATCGAGTTCTTCTTCACGATGCCGAACAGAAGCAGGATGCCGAGCGCGCTCCACAGATTCAAGGTGCGGCCGGTTGCCAGGATCGTGAACAGCGCGAAGGGGATCGACAGCGGCAGCACGGTCATGATGACGAGCGGCTGCACGAAGCTCTCGAACTGGGCGGCGAGCACCATGTAGACGAAGATGCTGGCCAGCGCGATGGCCAGGATCAGGTTGTCGGTAGTCTCGTCGAGATTCTGCGTCTGACCGCGCATCTGGAAGCTATAGCCTGGCGGCAGATTGGCCTCCCGGATGATGCGACGAAGATCGTTGGACGATTGGTCGAGCGCGTGACCCGGCGCGGTGTCGGCATTCAGATTAATCGCGAACTGGCGGTTCGTGCGGGTGATGCGAGTCGGTCCGAATCCACGCTCCAGCCGCGCGATGTTGTCGATCCGGACTGGCTGGCCGGAGGTCGAGGTCACCGTGAGCTTGCCGACCATGTCGATGTCGCGGCGCTGGCTCTCGAGCACGCGAACGGTGACCGGGTACTGCTCGCCCGCTTCGCGATACGTCGTGATCTCGTCGTCGCCCGCGACCATCAGCCTGAGCGTGTTGCCAATCGTCGCCATGCGCACCCCGAGATCCGCAGCGCGCGATCGATCGACGGCTACCTGCACCTCGGGACTGGCATCGCTGTAGTCGGATTTCGCATCAACGAGGCTCGGGGTCGTCTTGGCCGTTTCGACAATCCGCTGCGAGTACTCGTAGAGGGTTTTGAGATCGGGGCCCATGAGCGACGCCTGGAGCTGGAAGTTGCCGCCGCCACCCAATGGATTCCGGCCCACGATGCTCGCCGCAAACGCCGGATGACGCGCCAGCACACGGCGAACCTGCGTCATGATCTGCGTTTGCGTCACCTTCCGCTCGTTCGAGGGCTCGAGATAGAAGTACAGGTGAAAATGCGTATAGCGATCCGCGCCTGCGACATAGGCCACTTGTGAGACGCCCTCGAGCTCACCGATTTCCTTCACGAGGTTGCGCGCGATCTCGGTCGTCCCTTCAATCGACGTGCCCTGCGGCGTATCGGCGTGCACGGTGAACTCGTTCATGTCCTCAGCCGGCACGAACGTGCGTCCGACCATCCAATTCAACGGCACGGTGAGGGCGACCAGCGCGGCGGAGACGCCGATGATCCACATCGGGTGGGCGAGCGTCCAGCGCAGCGACGCGCTGTACCAGCGATCGAGTGCACGAAACAGCCGATGGTGCTTGGTGTCTTCGTTCGTGCCCGGATGGGCGGGCTTCAACCAACGCGAACTGAGCATTGGCGTCAGCGTGAAACTGACAACCATCGATACCAGAATCGCGAAAGCCATCGTCCAGCCGAACGGATAAATGAAACGACGCGCGTAGCCGGTCATGAAGGCCACCGGCAGGAAGATGACGATCAGTGACAACGTCGTCGCCATCACCGGCAGCGCCACTTCGCGCGTGCCTTCAATCGCTGCGTGGAATGGCGTGCGCTGCTTCTCCTCGATGTAGCGGAAGATGTTCTCCAGCACCACGATCGCATCGTCGATGACGATGCCGACAGCGAGGGTGAGGGCGAGCAGCGTCATGTTGTTGAGCGTGAAGTCCATGGCACGCATCAACGTGAACGTCGCGATGATCGACGCCGGAATGGCCACCGACGCGATGATGACCGCGCGCAGGTTTCTGATGAAGAAGAGCACCACCAGGGACGCGAGGAGGCTGCCCCAAATCAGATGCTCCTCGAGCGACGCGATCGACGCGTAGATGAACCTGGAGTCGTCAGTGGGCATCGTCAGTGTCACGTCTGGAGGCAGCGTCTCGCGAACGCTTTTGAGCTTGTCCTTGACGCCTTCGATGACCGTGATCGTGTTCTCGCCAGACGCTCGACGGATGTCGAGTTGGACACCCGGGCTTCCGTCGCCCATGAAGAGCGAGGTCGCGACCTTCTTGACCGAGTCCTCCGCGTAGCCGATATCGGAGACGCGAAGCGGGACGCCGTTCACCGTGGCGACGATGACGTTGTTGAACTGATCGGTGGCTTCGATGCGGCCCAGGGTCCGCAGGCCGACTTCCCACTTGCCTTGCTCGAGCGTTCCGCCGGGGATCTCGACGTTCTCTTGCCGGATGGCGTTCACCACCTGGTCGATCGACAGCCCGTGCGCATTCAGTTTCTCGACATCGACAACGATGTGAATTTCGCGGGAGCGATCACCGTTCATGGTGACGGCGCCCACGCCGTTGACGGCTTCGAGTGCGCGCTTCACTTGCTTGTCCGCGATCTCGGTGAGCGTGCGCAGGCTCGCGGTCTTGCTCGAGAGCATGAGGCTCATGATCGGATCGGCGTCGGGATCCTGCTTCTGCACGACCGGAGGC
>DATCXH010000215.1:0-4939 GCA_036565925.1 Vicinamibacterales bacterium | reverse complement strand
ACGCGTCAGCCACTGCTGACGATCCGTCGAGCGAAACGCCCGTCGTGTGGCATCGGGATCCAGCACGATCGCGCCAGCGAGCGTCTGCTGCTCGGACCAGTCGCGCAGGGTGAGATAGTCGCCGGCGACGAGAAACACCGGCGATTCGAGACGCAACTGCGCGAGCTGGCGTTCGCCAGGCGTCAACTCTTTTCCAGCTCCGAGCGCTATGTGCGCTGGAACATTTCCGCTGCCATAGTGCACACGCGCACGAACGCCGTCTTTCAACGGTCTGCTGGCTCTCGCAGAGATTTCGAGCATGACATCGAGACAGTCGCTCGCGCTGCCCATGTCGGGCACCGTGATCACATCGCCGCGATGGACTCCTGCAACGGGATCGACGTCTGCCAGATTCAGCGCGGTGCGCGTGCCCGGTCCGCTCCGTTCGACATCGCGGCCATGCGACTGAATACGACGAATACGCGCTGGGTGCCCGCTCGGCTGGATCAACACGGCCTGACCACGCTGAAGCCACCCTCCGACCAGCGTGCCCGTCACTATGGTTCCGGCCCCGGACAGCGTGAACACACGATCGACCGCGAGTCTCGGCTTACCGATATCGCGTGGCGGCGGCGCTGCGGACAACTCCTGCGCGAGAGCGGACTTCAGGGTCTCGAGTCCCTGGCCCGTGACCACTGACGTCGGCACGATTGGCGCGTCGGCAAACGGACTGCCCTGCAGCCGCAAGCGGATATCCGAAATGGAAGCGGCTTCATCGCCCGCGAGATCTGCTTTGGTCAGCGACACGACCGCGCGTCGCACGCCGAAGTAGCTCAGGATTTGGAGATGTTCCTCCGTCTGCGGCATCCAGCCATCGTCTGCAGCAACGATGAGCAGCGCGAGATCGATCGTGCCGACGCCCGCCACCATGTTCTTCACGAAGTCCTCGTGGCCCGGCACGTCCACGATTCCCACATCGATCGGCGAGGTGACCTCCGGGGACCCGAGCTCGAGATGCGCGAAGCCAAGATCGATCGTGATTCCTCGTGCCTTCTCCTCCGGCAGACGATCGGGATCGGTACCGGTGAGTGCCTTGATCAGCGCGCTCTTCCCATGATCGACGTGGCCGGCGGTGGCGACGATGTAGTGCGTCGCATCTGACATCAGGACAACGTTACTCCGCGGACGCGACGAGCGCGCGGATCAGCGCTGCGTCCTGATGGGGAAACACGGTTCGGAGATCGAGCTTGAGGTTGCCGCGACCGATGTAGGCGATCACCCGTTCCGGCTGCTCGCGCAGCCGCGCAGCCAGCGTCTGTGCGCCAAGCGTTGGATGATTGACTTCGATCGTCACCGAAGGCAGTGCAGATCGAGGCAGCGTGCCTCCGCCGATCTGTGCGCGACCACTCGCCACGCGAAGCCGAAGCGGGCGTCCCTCGAGTGCGCCAACGATGCGCTCAGCACGCGCGCGAAGCTCGCCGGTGCTGACCTGCATCATCTCGAGCACCGGTATCCGCGTCTCGCCGCGCAGATACACATCGACCGTGGACTCGAGCGCCGACAGAATCAGCTTGTCGCAACGCATCGCGCGGAAGAGCGGCTCGCGCTTGAGTCCATCGACCATCTTCCTGCGGCCGACGATGATGCCGGCCTGCGGTCCGCCGAACAACTTGTCGCCGCTGAAACACACGACGTCGACGCCCCGCTTCACGACTTCCGCCGGGGTGGGCTCGTGCTCGAGGCCGTCAATGGTCTGTGTCTGAATGATGGCGCCGCTGCCCAGGTCCTCGACGAACGGCACCCGTTTCTTTTTCGCCAGCGCAGCGAGCTCCTCGGTCGACGGCGAATCGACGAATCCATCCATGAAGAAGTTGCTGCGATGGACTTTCAGGACGAGCGCGGTGTTACGGTCGATCGCCTTGGCGTAATCGTTCACGGTCGTCTGATTGGTCGTGCCCACCTCCCGCAGACGCGCGCCACGTGCTTCGAGAATCTCGGGAATGCGGAAGCCACCGCCAATCTGCAGCAGTTCCCCGCGAGAGATGACGACCTCTGACGCGTCCGACCCTCGGCGTCGACAGAAGTACTCGAGGATGAGGACCAGCGCCGCGGCGTTGTTGTTGACGACGGTCGCGGCTTCGGCGCCGCACAAAATCGCGAGCGCGTGTTCGAGATAGGCGCCACGACTACCGCGAGTGCCGTCGCTGAGGCTGTACTCGAGGGTGTTGTAGTTGGCGGCAATGTCCGTCAACGCACGAATGGCATCTGCGCCGAGTGGTGCGCGACCGAGATTGGTATGGACCAGGACACCGGTCGCATTGATGACCGGCATCATGCGCGAAGCGCTCAGTCGGGTGAGGCGCGAGCGAATGTCCGCGACGATGGCATCGGCGCCGGGAATCGCCTTTTTCGACCGCAGCGCCTGCAGATGCCGTCGCACGGCGTCCACGACGACCGGGGTCGGAAGTCCGGTTTCGCCTAACGACTGCAGGATTTTGTCGACGGATGGAATCGCTCGACGAGGCGACGTCGTCATGGAGGGGAATCGTTGTACATCGAAGATACGGGGAGGCGCCACCCCGGCGCGTACCCAGCGAATTTGCCGAAGCGTCCGCGTGGTCATCTGGCCATCCCCAGACTCGCTTGGAAAGCCGCCCGCGCGGGTCACCCGCGATTTCAAAGGTTTATTCAATCTGATTAGCGCTGAGACATCGAGTTCGGTCGGGGAGCCTCGCGGGTTCTCAGCCCGATCGCACGGCCTGGGTAGGCAGATCTACTGTTCTGCCGAAAGGCCGAACAACGTCTGGACCGAGCCAGAAGCGAGCGTCACTGGCGCCATCTGACAACATGCCCACCCCAGAAACGTAGCGACGTGCGTCACTGCATGAGTCTTGCACCAGTCGGGTACATGGCTATTTCACGCTCGGGATCCGATTCCTGGTTCACCAACCGGCGGGCGTGGTCTCCAGATCGGCTCCGACGTGAGTGGCCCCCCTTTGCCATAGAGAACCCGAGCGAGGGCGTGGACAACGCGATCGCGAGCACGTTACCGCGTCAGGGCGGTGTGACGGCGCCGGTCGAACCGGTCGACGGCATCGAGGTTTCGGTGGTCATGCCGTGTCTCAACGAGGCCGACACCCTGGCATCGTGCATCCGCAAGGCGCGTGTGGCGATGGACGCGGCCGGTCTGACAGGTGAGGTCATCGTTGCCGACAATGGCAGCGTCGATGGCTCGCAAGCGATTGCGGTCCGCGAGGGCGCGCGGCTCGTGCCGGTCGTGGCACGCGGCTATGGCGCGGCGTTGATGGGTGGCATCGCGGCGGCACGCGGCCGTTTCGTGATCATGGGCGACGCCGACGACAGCTATGACTTCAGCGAAGTGCCAAGGTTTGTCGCGCGGTTGCGTGAAGGACACGACCTTGTCCAGGGTTGCCGTTTGAAGTCTGGCGGCGGACGAGTGCTGCCCGGTGCGATGCCCGCGCTCCACCGGTGGCTCGGCAACCCAATGTTCTCGCTGTTGGCGCGGCGATGGTTCGGCGCTCCGGTGCACGACATTTACTGCGGGATGCGCGGTTTCACTCGCGAGTTTGCGGGCGAGCTGGATCAGCGCTGCACGGGTATGGAATTCGCGACGGAGATGATCATTCGGGCCAGCCTCGGACGTGCTCGCATAACGGAGATTCCGATTACGCTGCATCCCGATGGGCGCAAAGCCCACCCGCCCCATCTCAAGACGTTTCGCGACGGTTGGCGAACACTGCGATTCTTCCTCTGGTACAGCCCCAGGCAGCTCTTCCTTGTGCCGGGCCTCGTACTCATGGCACTTGGTGCAGTTGGCTACGCCCTCGCAATGCCAGCGACGACTATCCGCGGCGTGACCTTCGATGCACACACGCTTCTGTTCGCGAGCCTCGCGCTCATCAGCGGTTATCAGAGCGCGTTCTTCACTCTGTTCGCAAAGACGTTCGCCATCACCGAGGGCTTGCTCCCGCCCGATCGACGGCTCGACCGCTTTCGACGGGTGGTGACACTGGAACGTGGCCTGATCGCTGGCGCCGCGAGCGGCCTTATCGGGATAACGATGCTGCTGTCCGCGCTGAATCACTGGCGTCTGGAGGCATTCGGACATCTCGACTACGCACAGAACATGCGGCTGGTCGTGCCGGGCGTGACTCTTGCCGTAATCGGCTTCCAGACGATCCTTGGTTGCTTCTTCCTGAGCCTGTTAGACCTCCGCCGGCAACACTGCGACTGACCATGTCCGGGTTCGATCGGTTTGCACGCAGCTACGACGCGGATCTGAACGCGGGACTGTCTGTCACTGGTGAAGACAAGCACTTCTTCGCCCGTGAGCGGCTGCTGTGGCTACGGCGCAGATTGCAGTCCCTTGATGTCCACATTACGACCGTCATGGATTTCGGATGTGGTCCCGGGAGCACGACGCCCCTGCTGCGCGAAGCGTTCGACGGTGCACGCGTGTTCGGCGTCGATGTCTCGACTGAATTACTCGACATCGCCCGGGCTGATCACACCGACCCCGATGTCACCTTCATGACGCCTGACAGCTGGCCATCACACCTGACCGTCGATCTCGTGTACTCCAGCGGGGTCTTTCATCACATCGACCCCGAGCAGCGCCCGCACAGCCTGAACTTCATCAGCCGCTCGCTCCGTAATGGTGGCGTGTTCGCCTTGTGGGAGAACAATCCCTGGAATCCAGGGACCCGGTTCGTGATGAGCCGCATCCCCTTCGATCATGATGCCGTCACACTGAGTGCCCGACAGGCCGTCCGCCTGTTGAACAGCGCCGGCCTCACGACCTTGGCTGTCGATCACGCGTTCATTTTTCCGCGTGCGCTGAAAAGGCTGCGTCCGCTCGAGCCGTGGCTCGCTGGCTGGCCGTTAGGCGGGCAGTACCAAGTGCTGGCCACGCGTTGATGAGCCTCCCACCGGATTGGCT
>DATCXH010000620.1:0-7555 GCA_036565925.1 Vicinamibacterales bacterium | reverse complement strand
GCCGAGCCGGCCGAGGTCGTTGGCGTGCCAGCCGAGATGCGCGGCGATGAACTTCGTCTTCGGATGCTTCTTGAAGAGGCGATCGCGCTCGGCCATCAGCTCTTCGAACGGCGGGCAGCGCTCGGCCGGGCATCGTCGATTCGGGAACAGCGCCATCTCGAGATACCGCTCGTTCGAGTAGTCGAACCCATTCCAGAACGGAGCGGGATCGCCGACGTGGAGCATCACCGGAATATTCAGCCGCGCCGCGGTGGCCCAGATCGGATCGAGCTCAGGATCGTCGAGCGTCAATCGGGTGCCGTCTGCCTTGCGTGCAGTCAGCCCGAAGTCCTTCATGATCTCGCCGAGCCCGACCGCCCCGGCTTTGACGTCGGCCTCGAGCTGTTCCGCCGCCATCTTGCCGAAGCCGGGACCGACATTGCGGAAGTCGATGTTGGCGAACACCGCGAAGCGATCCTTGTGCTTCGACGTGCTGAGTACCTCGATGTCCTGTCGCATCTGCTCGCGCGAGATGCGTCCGGGATTGCCGGTCACCACCATCACCCGCAGGTTCAACGGATCCATGGCGCTGACCACACGCTCAACGGCATCGGCCGACGTCAATGGTGGCGGGTGCCCGTGAAAGTCGACAACGGGGAACTTGGCGCGCGGAACGGGATGTTGGGGAACGACCAGCGTCGACGTGGGTTTGTATTCGCGGATGTTGGGAAGCGGAGCATCAGGCGGGCGATCGCCCCTGCCCTGCCGGCCTTGCGCCATGCCTACCGCCACCATGCCGCCAAGAAGCGCGGCGGTGACGAGGGCTGCCCTCCGACTCATGAACGGCATTGTACTGAAAGTGTCGCAGTTGGCCGGTAAGCCGAATTCTGTATTCCATCGGACCTTGCGGCCCGACGGACGACGCCCATTCCTCTAGGCCGGCGATTGCTCGCCGGCTCCAGCGACCTACCCGGTGGCGTTTGCCTTCGCCGAGGCGGAAGCAGTTCGGACGGGCCGCCCGATAACGCCACCCTATTTGGCCTTGCTCCGTGCGGGGTTTTGCCTGCCACCGACGTTACCGCCGGCGCGGTGCGCTCTTACCGCACCTTTTCACCCTTACCACGCCATAGCGCCGTGAGGCGCGACGGCGGGCGGTATATTTTCTGTGCCACTGTCCGTCAGGTCACCCTGCCCGGGCGTTACCCGGCGCACTGCCCTTCGGAGTTCGGACTTTCCTTCCGCCTTCGCCCTTCGGGCTTCGGCGAGACGGGCCCGCCGCAGATCCCGGGTACGAAAGCCAACGGTCGTCTGGCCAACTGCGACCCTTCTATTGTCGCATGCCGTTGGCGGTGTTCGCCCGAGACCTCACGACACCTTCTTGAAGTAGTGCGCCACCTTGTACCCGGATTCATCGGCGTAATAGATGATGATCCGAGTATCGCCTGCGCCTGACTCGTCGGAAAGGCGTTCACTCTCTGCGGCAGCGCGGCTGGTCATCTGGAACGTCTCGGTCCGCCCGCCGGCAAATTTGATCGTGATTTCCTTCCTACCTCGATCGATCTTGGCGATGACGCCCTCAGCGAAGCTCAGGCCGCCCTCGCCGAGCACGTCGATCTCCTGGGCCGACGGGTCCGCAGCAGTCGTCGAGTAGTGGATGGCGACGCTCGTTCCCTCGCGCAATCCCTCGAGGCCATCGACACCTGGTTTCTTGCCGCCGTGAACGACCAGATCCTTGGTGAAGTTGTAGACGTGTTCGACGCCATCCATCGTCTTCACGACGACATAGTTCAGTCCGCGGTAGAACTGCTTCACCGTACCTTCCGTCGCCACCGGCTCGCTGGGCAGCGGTGGACGCTTCTGGGCGTACGCAGTCGCGCACACCGTCAGCGTCACTATCACTGCGAGCGCCGCTGCGCGCCCCCACTCGGCGCCAGCGCTGCGATACACGTTACGTGTCAGTCGCGGCATGACGCATCTCCTTCGATAACGCGTGAACTATTTCATACGACGTGCAGAAATTTCCTGCGCCGTATGGCCGTTGGAATCCCGGATCCAACGCTCGGAGCGGTTTAGGCCGTCTCCGACTCACAATTCAGCAAGCGTCGTGCCCTATGAGATACCTCTAATGCCGAGCCAGCGCAGCTTGCATCCGTGAGCGTAACGGCTCCATCACCGCTGGATCAGTGATGTCGATGATCGGCGTGGGATCGTACAGCTCGTAGAACAGGCTATCGCGTGCTTCAGGCGGAACGGCCAGCGCGTTGCGGATGACTTTCGCGTGCGGGACGAATCCGCGATCGATCAGTCGCATGAGTACCGCGCCAATCGTTCCCGGCAGACCGCACACAAAGACGACGGCATTGTCCGGTGTGAGACCGCCCGCAGGCAGGCTCAGCCGGCGTTCGAGATCGAGCAGTCGCTGCGACTCGAAGAAGGACTCGACCCGGCCGGCGTCACCGCGCCACTCGCGCATCTCGCCCGCGCGACTCACGGTGCCCCAATAATTGAGCCCGTTCGATGCGGACCGTGTGAGCAACTCCTCACGGTAGCCGAGCTCGTTCGGGTACGAGGCGCCGTGAAGCAATACCCACTTCGACAAATCGACGACCGGATTCCGGCACACTTCGCTGCGGATCATGCTGATGAACGGCGCCACACCCGTTCCGGCTGCGACCATGACACGCAGGCGCGGGTCCTGGGCGCCAAGCGAGTGCTCGATCGTGAACTGTCCGGCTGCGGACGCGCGCAGGTACAGGCGGTCACCGACGTTGAGTTTCCACAGCAGGTGTGTAAGCGGATTCTGCGAGGTCGGCCTGGTGACGTACCGGATATAGAACTCCAGCGGACCGTCGGCCTCGGGCGCCGAAACGATCGACATGGCTCGGCGAGCGGCGCCGAGCCCAGGCGTCTCGTAATTGTTGAGACCGAGCAAGCAGTACTGCCCGGCAACGAACCACGGACGCGGTCGCGGAAGCTGGTCAGGCTGTATCAGGAAGGTCGCGAGTACATCGGTTACGTCGGTGCGCCCGACGAGGGTCGCGTTATATGCGATTGGCCTTCCCATGCAGGCAATGCTGACACGGCGGCATCGTGTTCGCACGACGACGGCACGCGACCCTGTCGATCATTTCGATGCGCCTTCCCGTTCGCTGTCGAGAACGCGCATCTGGTGCTCGTCGTAACGCGTTCCCGCCACGGCCGTCGGCGGCAGTGCCGATTCGATGCGTTCAACCTCCACCGCCGTCAGCGCGACGTTCAACGCCGCCAATGATTCGGTCAGCTGCGCTCGTGTGCGCGCACCAATCAGTGGCACGATGCCAGGTCCTTTGGCGAGGACCCAGGCGATCGCGAGCTGCGATGGTGTCACACCCTTTTCACTCGCGATTCGGCTCAGCGTGTCAACGAGACGCGTGTTCTGCTGCAGGTTGTTTTCGCTGAATCGAGGGAGATGCCTGCGAAAGTCGCCGGTCGCTTTCGGTGTCGATCCGCTGAGGAGTCCGCGCGACAGCACACCATAGGCGGTGACACCGATACCGAGGTCAGATAGCAGCGGAAAGATGCGCGTCTCGGGACCGCGACTGATCAGCGAGTACTCGATCTGCAGATCGGCAATCGGGTGCACCTTGTGCGCGCGTCGGATCGTGTCTGGTCCCACCTCGGACAACCCAATCGCACGGACATAACCGGCCTTCACGAGGTCACCGATAGCACCGATGGTTTCTTCGATCGGAACGCTCGGATCAAGACGGCCGGGCCGATAAATGTCGATGTGATCGACGCCGAGCCGTGTGAGGCTGTAGCCCACGAAGTTCCTCACCGCGACAGGTCGCGCATCCATGCCGATCCAACTCCCGTCAGGACCGCGCAGGGACCCAAACTTGATCGAGAGGATCGCCTTGTCACGTCGATCGCGCAACGCGCGGCCGACCAGCAGTTCGTTATGGCCCGCGCCATAGTAATCGCCGCTGTCGAGGAGAGTGATGCCGGCGTCCAGCGCTGCATGAATCGTGGCGATGCTCTCGCTCTCGTCGGCGGGCCCATACATGCCGGACATACCCATGCACCCGAGACCGAGTGGGAAGACTCTGGGACCATGGGATCCGAGTTGACGCGCCTGAGTCAATGCCATCGCGCGAGAGTAGCGCGCGCGTCTCTACCCGTCCACCTCTTGCTTGATGCCGTACTGTTCGAGCTTCTTGTAGAGATTGCTGCGCGGCGTGTCGATGATCTCCGCCGTCTTGGAGATGTTCCAGTTGTTCTCGCGCAGTTTCTGGACGAGATACGCACGCTCGGAGGCATCCTTGAACTCGCGAAGCGTGCCGGTGCCGGCGGGCTGTCCGTCCGCCTTGGGAATGGCGTTCGCGGCAGCGTTCTCCGGTGCAGCGGCAGTGGCTGCAGCGAGTGGCGTCCGCCCCGGAGCTGACTCCGAATTGCGAATATCTGCCGGCAGGTCCTCAGCGCGAACCGAATCGGCTGGCGTCATGATCATCAGCCGCTCGACGGTGTTGCGCAGCTCGCGGATGTTGCCGCGCCAGCGATAGCGCGACAGCGCGTCCAGGGCCCCAGACTCGAACCGTTTCGGCTTGAGGTTGTGCTCTTCGGCGGTCCGCTTCGCGAAGTGCTGCACGAGACGTGGAATGTCCTCGCGACGTTCGCGCAGCGGCGGCACGACGATCGGGATCACGTTGAGTCGAAAGTAGAGGTCCTCGCGGAATTCGCCGCGCTCGATCGCCTCTTCGAGGTTCTTGTTGGTGGCCGCAATCACGCGCACGTCGACTTTGATCGTGCGCGCCGATCCGAGCCGTTCGACTTCCTGCTCCTGCAACACGCGAAGCACCTTGGCCTGCGTCTTCTGGCTCATGTCGCCGACTTCGTCCAGGAAGATGGTGCCGCGATCCGCCTGCTCGAACTTGCCGACCTGCTTCTCAGTGGCCCCGGTGAACGATCCTTTTTCGTGACCGAACAGCTCGGACTCGATCAACTCCTCAGGAATCGCCGCGCAGTTCACCTGCACGAACCGCTGTCCTGCGCGTGGGCTGTTTCGATGAATTGTCCGCGCCACCAGTTCCTTGCCGACGCCGCTCTCACCGAGCAGCAACACCGTCGCGTTCGTTGGCGACGCTCGCTGCACCGATTCGAGCACACCCCGAAGCGCCGGACTCTGGCCGACGATCTCGTAGCGCGATTCCATCGCCAACTTGAGATCGCGATTCTCGGCGGAGAGCTCAGACTGCTTGAGGACGTTGCGGAGCGTGACAATCACACGTTCGGTGCTCAGTGGCTTTTCGAAGTAATCGACGGCGCCAGACTTGATCGCTTCGACGGTCGTCGCCGTCGAGCCGTGGCCCGAGATCATGATGATCGGCACGCTCTCGTCGAGCGCATGGAGCTTGCGCAGGACCTCCATGCCGTCCATGCCCGGCATCTTGATGTCGAGCAGCACGGCGTCGGGGCGCTCGCGCTGGATCGCGGCGAGACCATCCTGGCCGCTGGCCGCGCCGATGAACTGATAACCCTCGTATTCGAGGATCATCTTCAATGAGTCACGAATGGCGGACTCGTCGTCAATGACGAGAATGCGAGGCTTATTCAACTTTGACGGTGTGCAGCTCGCGGCGCGTGATCTCCGGCTTGTAGAGATACAACGCGAGCACTTCGCCGGACCGCGCATGCGCAGTCAGGCGACGGTAATCCTCGATGGATCGCACGGGCTGTCGATTGATCTCGAGCAACACGTGACCGCGTTCGATATCGGCATCGAACGCCGGGCTCAACGGGTCCACGCGCGACACGATGACGCCCTCGAGGCCCTTGGGAAGATTGAAGCGCTGCGCGAACTCGGGGTCGATCTCGCGCACCAGAAGTCCCAGCGCCGGCCCGGGATTGCTGGACGGCCGTGTCTCGTCGCGTGGCAACTGCCGCTCCCGGAGTGGACGCTCGGCCAGCTTCACTGGCACGTTGAGCGACCGTCCGTCGCGCATCACTTGCAGCGTGGCCAACGTTCCCGGCTGCCGTGCCGAAACGTTCTGGATCAGCTCGTCGTTGCGCAGGACCGGTTTGCCGTCAACCGCCACGATCACATCATATGGGCGCAGCCCGGCGCGCGCGCCCGGTGACCCGGTGGTCACGTCCTGCACCAGCGCCCCGCCAGACGACTTCAGGCCAAGCGACTTCTGCAAATCGGCGTCGACATCCCGCAGCGCCACGCCGATGTAGCCGCGCGACACGCGGCCCTTCTCGCGCAGCTGCGGCAGGATTGCGCTCGCCTGGTTGATAGGGACCGCGAAGCCAATGTTGGATGCTCGGGAGCTGATCGCCGCGTTGATGCCGATCACCTCGCCACGGGCGTTGATCAGTGGTCCACCGCTGTTGCCGAAATTGATCGCGGCGTCGGTCTGGATATAGCGATCGAGCGACGAGTCGAACAGCTTCCGCCCGATGAAGCTCACGACGCCCACGGTCACCGTGTGTTCGTACGCGAGCGGATTGCCGATCGCCAGCACCCATTCACCGACCCGGAGCGCGTCGGAATCGCCGAGCGGCGCATGCGGGAGCGGCTTCGCCGACGTCACCTTGATAAGCGCGATGTCAGTGTCGGGATCCGAGCCGATCCGCTCTGCCCGCAGCGTACGGCCGTCGGCCAGCCGAACGTTGATCCGATCCGCTGTCTCAATAACGTGATGATTCGTGAGGATGAGTCCGTTCTCATCGATGATGAAGCCCGTTCCGGCGCCGCGCCGTGGTCCTTCACGGTCGCGCTCCGATGGACGGCCGAACCCATCAGGGCTGTCCGGCAGCAGCATGTCCAGCCGCCGACGCGTCCGCGATCCATCGCGCGTCGTCGCGTCGATGTTGACGACGGCAGGGTTGAGCTGTTCGGCGATGTCGGCAAACGAATTGGCCATCGGCCCGGTGGTCGCGGTCGCCGCGGCACGCAGCGTCGAACGCGTCGACGGCGGTGCGGACTGCGCCGGCGCCGGCATCGTCGAGCCGGCCACGATCAGACCGACCAGGAAGGACACCGTCGCGACCAGGCAAACGGTCACGAGCAGGAATCGCCGTGGCATTGTCCACATTATAGAGGCCTTTAGGCTTTCGGCTCCTGACTTTGGCCGCGGAGCAAGAGCTGAAGTTGCTGCTCGTCCAGCATCGGCACGCCGAGATCACGCGCCTTGTCGGCTTTGCTTCCAGCCTCCGCCCCAACAATAACGCCCGTGGTCTTTTTGCTGACCGAGCCGGCGACTTTCGCGCCCAGTCGCTCGAGCGCGGCCGTGGCCTGCTCGCGCGACATCGATGACAACGTTCCGGTGATCACGTACGTTTTGCCGGCCAGTGGTTTCGGACCTGCGTCGGCTGTGCGCTCTGACTCAGGCACTTCCATCCGCAGCCCTGCGTCGCGCAGCCTTCCGAGCAGGGCCTGGTTCCTCGGCTCGTCGAACCAGCTTCGCAGCGATTCGGCCAATACGGGACCGATTTCGTTCGTGGACTGCAGTTGGTCGAGAGAGGCTGCGACGAGGGCCGCAACCGACCCGAACGCCCTCGCCAGTACCTGCGCGCCACGCTCACCGATGTGGCG
>DATCXH010000898.1:0-2462 GCA_036565925.1 Vicinamibacterales bacterium | reverse complement strand
AGCCACATGCGATTGATCGGCTGCCGCGTGACGAACGGCATGACGACTCCGCTGATCGCACCGTAAGCGAGGGCGTAGACAGCGACCGCCAGCAAGATCGGTACGCCCTGCCACGGCCACACGAAATGTCCCTGTGTGCCGCCGAAGCCGGTGTGCACGACGCCCGCCGCGTGAATCGCGGCGATCGTCGTTGCTGCATTGACGAGTGTGTCTTCGGGAGGCCGCGTCCACTTCGGGTCGGCCAGCATGTACGCTGAGGCCCCGGCCGAGACCATGATCATCGTTACCAGAGGACCGAACAGCAGGAGTGATGCGAAGTGGATGACGAAGGCGAGCGGCATCATGCCGCGGTCCTCGGTCGTTGGGCGCTGCGCTGCAACGACTGATGTCAGGATCGCCGCGACGATCAGGCCGGAGAACTCGAGGGCGCGAGCGGGCTGGGGCCAGCCCATGACGCCCATGAGCACGACCGCCGCGGTCGCTATCGTCGCGAAGACGAATAAGCCGGAGTGACGAGGCAAGGTACCCATTTCTTCCAGAACACGCACACGTTGGCCTGATCGATCTAGAAGTGGGAGGCAAGGCCAGGACCAGATGGGCAGACTGGCGAAGTGCTTGATCGCCAGGCATTTAGCCTCGCACTGAACGCCGGCTTGGCGCGAGGCGTGTGCCATCATGGCACAGGCGTGATCAGAACGGAAATGCCAGCCGAGTTACGGAATGGATGGGTTCCTTACCTGCCCCTTGAGGGTCAAGTGGCGTCAACGAGGCACGGAAGATGACAAATACGGCCGGGCCCGCGATGACGAGAGTGAGCCGGAACGCGAAATCGAGAGGAGAAGAAGGCACGCTGATGTCTCAGCGAAAGCCCGCGCGGCGCAGGAACGTCATCATCGGGCACCAGCCGCTGAATGCTGATTGCACGAGATTGAGTCCGACGAACACCGTGAACAGGAAGAAGTACGGGCTCACGAATACGCCCAGTACGACGCTGGCGGTCACGAACGCGCCGGCAATCAGTCGCAGCATCGCTTCGAGAGTCATGATGGGCCTCCAGCCTCGGCCGTGATCAGGCCGGTCTTTTTCAACCAATGTCGGTGGGTCAGGTAATACGCGATCGGGACCGTCATGCGAGACAACAGCAGTGACGCCACTTCGCCGGCCATCAACGAGATGGCGAGCCCCTGAAAGATCGGATCGAACAGGATCACGGTCGAGCCGACGATGACCGCGGCGGCCGTCAGAGCCATCGGCCTGAACCGTACCGCACCGGCATCGATCACCGCGTCCTCGATTGACATCCCGTCCCGAATGCGTAGCTCGATGAAGTCCACAAGGATGATCGAATTGCGCACGACGATGCCTGCGCCGGCGATGAAGCCGATCATCGATGTGGCGGTGAAGAACGCGCCGAGCGCCGCGTGGGCCGGCAGAATCCCGACGAGCGAGAACGGAATCGCCAGCATGATCGCCAGCGGTGTCGAAAACGACTGGAACCAGCCGACGACGAGGATGTAGATGAGGATTAGCACCGCCGCAAATGCGATCCCGAGATCGCGAAACACCTCAAGGGTGATATGCCATTCGCCATCCCATTTCATTGCGTACTTGGAGCTGTCGAATGGCTGGTGCGCGTTGAAGATCTCGAAGCTATACCCTTCCGGCAGCCGAAGCGACGACAACGCCCGGTTCATCTGGAGAATCGCGTAGACCGGGCTTTCGATACTGCCTGCGACATCGCCGGTGACGTAAGTCACCGGGAGCAGGTTCTTGTGATAGATGCTCTGCTCTTCTTGCGTCGTAACCGTCCGCGTGATTTCACGGAGCGCGACGGCGTTCTGGCCGCCGAACCGCAGGCTCTGCACCGCATCCAGCGACCCACGCCGATCGCGGGGAAGCCGCAGCACGATCGGCACTTCCTCCCGCGCGCCGGGATCGTGCAACAGGCCGGCTGATACGCCCGCTGTCGCCATGCTCACCATCGACGAGATGTGCGCGGCGGAGAGTCCGCTGAGAACGGCTTTGTCATCGTTCACCTCGAGGCGCAGCTTGGGTTGTGCTGATTCGACGTACCAGTCCACGTCCACGACGCCGTCCGTTTTCTCGAGCGTGTCCCGTACCGTCTTCGCGAGTGCCAGCCGGCGCGCGGGGGCCGGTCCATAGACTTCAGCGACGAGCGTCTGCAGCACTGGCGGACCTGGCGGGACTTCGACGACTTGGATCCGCGCGCCAAGCTGCGAGGCGATCGGTTCGAGGCGGGTGCGGATGCGCTTGGCAATCTCGTGGCTTTGAGGTCTGGCCTCCTTGTCTACGAGCATCAGTTGCAGATCGGCGAGATTCCGCTCGCGGCGCAGGAAGTAGTGCCGCACCAGACCGTTGAACGTATATGGCGACGCAGTGCCCGTGTAGCTCTGCACGCTGGTGACGGCCGAGTCATGCAGCGATTCATCGGCGAGCGCCGA
>DATCXH010000474.1:0-3732 GCA_036565925.1 Vicinamibacterales bacterium | reverse complement strand
GCCGCGGCCGCGGAATCCGGCGCTGCCATCGCTGCGCTGCAGGCGCGCGATACAGTGAAGCGCGTCGGAAAAGGAGACGCGATCGCCGCAACGCTGCCGCGAGACGAAATCTATCTGGCGCAGACGCCGCAAGCCTTTCGTGCGTCCGTCCTGCGCGACGCCCTTCGTTCCAGTGCTGATGCAACCGACGAGGCGATGCTCGCCGAGCAGGCTGGCTACGTCGTTCGCGTGGTGGAGGGCGATCCGCGCAACCTCAAGATCACGACACCAGACGACCTGACGATGGCAGAGCACTTCATCGCGGAGGCCGCACAGGCGCCTGCGCTGCGCATTGGAAATGGGTACGATTTGCATCGACTCGTGGTGGGGCGGCCACTGATTCTTGGCGGTATGCGGATTCCGTTCGAGAAAGGACTCGAGGCGCACTCCGACGGCGACGTGATTTGTCACGCGGTCACGGATGCGGTCCTCGGCGCTGCCGGAGCTGGCGATATTGGCCGTCACTTCCCCGACACGGACTCGGCCTGGAAGAACGCAGACAGCATCGAGTTGCTGCGCCGCGCTGCCGCGATCGTCCGTGACGCCGGCTATGCGATCGGTAATGTCGATGTGGTGGTCATCGCTCAGAAGCCGAAGCTTGCCCCGCATATCGAGGCGATCTGCCGCAACGTTGCCGGCGCGCTCGGCTGCGATGCGTCGCAGATCAGCGTGAAAGGCAAGACCAACGAAGGTGTGGACTCGATGGGTGCGGGCGATTCGATTGCCGTCCACGCGGTTGCGCTACTGAGTCGGCGGGTCTAAACAGCAAGACCCGCCCTACAAACTGCCATGAGACTTCGATTTGCTCCGAGCCCGACGGGTCAGCTGCACGTAGGCAACGCGCGCACGGCACTCTTCAACTGGCTGATGGCGCGCGGCCAGGGCGGTACGTTCATCGTCCGCATCGAGGATACCGACGTCGAGCGATCGACGCGCGAATCGGAGCAGGCGATCCTCGACGACCTTCATTGGCTCGGTCTCGAGTGGACCGAAGGTGTCGAGGCTGGCGGCGAGCACGGTCCATATCGTCAGACCGAACGTCTGCACGTCTATCGCGCACACGCGATCGAGCTGCTGTCCACAGGACAGGCGTATCACTGCTTTTGTTCCGCCGAGCAGCTCGAAGCCGATCGACAGGATGCGCTGAAGTCAGGAAGGGCGCCGAAGTACACAGGACGATGCCGCGTCGTTTCGCGCGAGGATGCGCGGAAGCGGATCGAGAATGGCGAAGCGGCGGTGATTCGCTTTCGTGTGCCCGACGCCGGCAGCGTGAGCTTCGATGATATCGTCCGCGGTCCGCTGTCGTTCGACATGGATGTCATCGGTGACTTCGTGCTGCTGCGTTCGAACGGCGTGCCGGCGTACAACTTTGCCGTCGTCATCGACGATGCGTTGATGCAGATCACGCATATCGTGCGCGGAGAGGACCACATCTCCAATACGCCGCGTCAGGTGCTGATCTATGAGGCGTTCGGCTGGAGGCCACCGATCTTCGCGCACGTGCCGTATGTGCTCGGGCCGGATCACGCGCCGCTGTCGAAGCGGCACGGGGCCACATCGGTGAAAGAGTTTCGCGATCGCGGCTACCTTCCCGAAGCGCTCACCAACTACCTGGCGCTGATCGGCTGGTCGCCTGGCGAAGGGGAGGAACTGTTGCCGCTCGACGAGCTGGCCAGGCGGTTCCGTCTTGAAAACGTCGGGCACAGCGCCGGCGTGTTCGACCCGGAGAAGCTGGCCTGGGTGAACCGGCATTATTTGAAGAGCGCCGATCATCGACGGCTCGCAGAACTCGCGCTGCCATATCTGCAGCAGGCTGGATGGATCGCGACGGCGACGTCAGCCGATCTCGAATTCCTGACGCAAATCGTTCCCGCGGCCGCCGCGTCTGTTGATCGGCTCGAGCAGGTTCCAAAACGACTCTCGTTTCTGTTCGACTACTCGGCGCAACGCGCGTTGGAAGCGCCGCAGATTCGTGACGAGGCGAACGGTGCCCGTACCGTGATCGACGCGCTTGCGGCCGAGCTCGCGACGAGTGGCCCGCTGCTCGATCGCGAGGCCTTCCGTGCGGCAGCGACTCGCGTGCGAGAGAAGACAGGGCAGAAGGGCAAGGCGCTCTTCCATCCGATCCGGCTGGCGTTGACCGGCGAGGCCGAAGGGCTCGAGCTCGACCTCGCGGTTCCGGCGATCGAAAGTGGGGCGGCGCTCGATAGCTCGTCAGGGATTCGAAAGATCCCCAGCGCGCGCGACCGGGCGATCCAGTTTGCTCGCGCGCTGAACGGTGATTCCTGAGTGCTGATTCCTGATTCCTGATTCCTCAATGATCGTTTACGGCATCAATCCCGTGCTCGAAGCGCTTCGAGCCGGACGCGTGAAGGCGCTCCGGATCGCCGGGCGCGACGATGAGCGCATGCGCGAACTGCTGGCGTTCGCGTCCACGCATGGGATCACGCCTGAGCGCGTGACCAACGATGTGCTCACGCGGCAGGCGAAGGGCGGCGTTCATCAGGGCGTCGTCGCCGACGTCGACGCATCGAGTGAGTACAGCGTCGAGGATCTGGTGCGCGGTGCGCGAGGCGAACCGTTGATCCTCGTGCTCGATGGCATCGAGGATCCGCACAACCTTGGCGCGATACTTCGTTCGGCCGATGCAACCGGGGTCGACGGAGTGATTGTGCAGGCCCGCCGGTCGGCGGCGCGTTCGAGTGTCGCGGCGAAGGCGTCGGCCGGTGCCATGGCGCACGTGAAGATCGCGGAGGTCGTCAACATCGCCCGATCGTTGGAGGAGTTGAAAGAGCTCGGCGTCTGGACCGTTGGGCTCGCAGGTGAAGCCGCGATGGCGTACGACGCGGTGGATTTTTCCGCGCCGACGGCGATCGTCCTCGGCGCCGAAGGTCAGGGATTGCGCCGCTTGGTGCGCGAGAAGTGCGATCTGATGGCCTCGATTCCGATGCATGGGCACGTGGGCAGCATCAACGTATCGGTTGCGGCCGGGGTCGTGTTGTTTGAAGCTGTCCGGCAACGGCGCAAGGCCGAAGCCGCAGAGTGAATCCGACGGACCGCGTGGGTGTGAATCCAACCGCTCCTCGCCGGAGTCAAATAATTGAGGGCGAAGGGGTTTAGCTGAGGTAAGGGCGACCGAGCCCGTGATTACCGCTGAAATTTGCCTTGACAACCCGTCGGGTTGCTCCACTGGCACGGGAAGTGCTATTATCTGCTCTTTGTCTGGCTGGCGTAGCTCAGTCCGGTAGAGCAGCTGATTTGTAATCAGCCGGTCGGGGGTTCAAATCCCTCCGCCAGCTCCACGGATTTATCTCACGCCGCCCTTCAGGGATACATCGGACGCGGATTCCAATGACATGTGCAGGCTTGAGGGCAGCAGCCCACGGTCTCAGAGGATACAAGTACTGAGATCCAAAGCAGTCGTGCCCTGAAGATCAGCACGAGATGTATTTCGGGGAGGTGGCGGAGTGGTCAATCGCAGCAGACTGTAAATCTGCCGCCTTCGGGCTACGGAGGTTCGAACCCTCCCCTCCCCACCAACCTTTTCCCCGCGCGGTTCGCGCGCGAGAGAAGGTTGGCGCGCGCGGTAGGGCGCGGAAGAAGGTTGGTGGGGCGGGGCCTCCCCTCCTCTCTTTGTTTGGCCCGCCGCGCTGCGGTGCGGCGGCGGTTGACGAAGTGACGGGCGGTACGGAT
>DATCXH010000874.1:0-2152 GCA_036565925.1 Vicinamibacterales bacterium | reverse complement strand
GGCGTGGAGTTCGTCGAGGCGAACTGGAAGCCGCCCACCGAAGCCAACATCCCCAACGATTCGCTCGGCGCCTCCAACCGGAGAGGGCTGGCATCAGTCGGTGAACCGTGGCCGATCCGTTCGCTGTATCGCCGACGCTTTGTCCCGGTACCGGACCCACCGATGCGGTGCGGTGTCATGGTACCCGCCCAAGGCACCGATGCTCGTTGAGGTTCGGTTCGGGGCGCTCGAGCCTCAGAGCACTCCCGTTGAGCTCACGCGGTCGAACTGGGAAGCAGTCGGCTACATGGCGATCATGCTGCGAGGAAGGTACGGTATGATGGCTTCGCGCAAGCGATCGGGGAGAGCCGGGCACTATAATTCACGCCCATGGCCGCCCTTTCGAGGTTCATCAGAGAGCACACCGAGGAGATTCTGACCGAATGGGAGACGTTCGCCCGGTCGCTCCCGATCGGCGCCTCGATGGACGTCGTTGCACTGCGGGATCACGCCAAGGCCATGCTCGATGTGATCGCGCGCGATCTGGAAGAGCCGCAGACGTCACGTCAGCAGGATGCGAAAGCCAAAGGAGCGTCGGACGCCGACGAGCGGACCGCACGCACCGCAGCCACGGAACACGGATCAGGCCGCGCGCAGAGTGGCTTCACGGTCAACCAGATGGTGGCGGAGTTCCGCGCGTTGCGCGCCAGCGTCCTGCGCCTCTGGGGCAAGCAACCAGGGCCCAAAGGCGAGGCGGAGCTCGAAGAGATGGTCCGATTCAACGAGGCCATCGACCAGGCAATCGCCGAATCGCTCGCGCGCTACACCCAGGACATCGACCAGACGAAGGAGCGATTCCTCGCCATCCTCGGCCATGATCTCCGCACACCGCTTGGCGCGATCATTATGTCAGCGCAATTCATCCTCGAGTGCGGCGAACTGGTCGAGCCGTATCGTGGGCTCGTCGACCGCATCGGCAAGAGCAGTCGGCGGATGAACCAGATGGTGGCCGATCTGCTGGACTTCTCGCGGACGCGGCTCGGCGACACGATCCCGATCGCGCGTGCGGAGATGGACGTGACGAGAATGCTCGACGATGTGGTCGCCGAGGTCGCCGCTTCGTATCCGAACTGCAAGCTGGAGGTCGAAGCGACCGGTGAACTGCACGGTGTATGGGACTGTGCCCGGTTGACGCAGGCCATGACCAATCTCATAGGGAACGCGGCACAGCACGGTTCGGATGCCACGCCGATTAGCGTTACGGCGCGCGGGGAGGCACACGAGGTAATCATCGCGGTGCACAACGACGGTCCGGCCATTCCTGACGCACTCGTGGGTCGGATCTTTCAGCCGATGCAGCGCAGTCGAAGCAGCCCTGGCAACCGACGTCACCTGGGACTTGGGCTCTACATCGTCGACCGGATCGTGGCTGCACACGGGGGTCGGATCGACGTGGCGTCGTCCGAGAGACATGGTACGACGTTCACGGTCCGACTGCCGCGTCACGTATCGAGCTGAAATCAGGAACGGGGTCGCTTTCTGATCGACGTACGCGCGTTTGGAGGCGTTAGGCTGCAAGCTCGACAGCAGCGCTCGCCCAAGACCTCATCGCGCTCATCCCAACGCTGCCGAAGACCGAGCCCCGAACGCCTAATCGGAGAGCTGAGCGAACGGTCCTATTTCGGGTCGACGACTACTGGTCGCTCGTCCGCTCAGTCGGGAGGGCGGGAACGGCTCTTCGAAATGGGCCGGCATCAATCTGCGCAAAACGCCCGGCGGTTCTCGCCACGTCGCCGACCAGCTGAGCGAACTCGGCGTCCGTCATGCCGCCACGCACGCGGTCGAGGCGAGCCGCTATTGCGGCCAGGAGCTGCTGGTGCCGCTCGTCCTTCCCGTCATGCAGAAAGCCTTGCCTGCGCTGCGAGGGGGTTCACGTCTCCGTCCAGGTTCAATTCTCCAATCATGGCACTTATCGGTCCATCCACCCCCCCATGGATGCCGTCGCGGAAGCCGAAAACCCGTCTCAGGAAAGGTCGATTCACGAGGACGCGCGAGTCCATACGTGGCGACAGCAGCGTCCGAGGCGAGCAGTCGCGTCGCATAGCGCCATACCGTCCGGTACGTTAGCTTTCACGCACTGCGAGTTCCTCACCAGCGCAGGGTAGGTGGCGGC
>DATCXH010000866.1:0-4961 GCA_036565925.1 Vicinamibacterales bacterium | reverse complement strand
TTGCGAGCGTCGATCAACGGGCGCGCCGTCTCGACCGCCCTCGCGACGACCGCATCGACCAGTACGCGTTCGCGCTGCAAGGTGATCATGCCGCGCGTGATGCGCGACACATCGAGCAGATCGTCGATCAGACACACCAGGTGCTGCACCTGCCGCTCGATTACCTCTCGCGCGCGCATGTTCTGCGTCTCGGCGAGGTCGCGCTTGCGCAGCAATTGCACGGCGGTGCGAATCGGCGCCAAGGGATTGCGCAGCTCGTGGGCGAGTATGGCGAGGAACTCGTCCTTCCGTCGATCGGCTTCCTGCAATGCGGCGGTTGTCGCTTCGAGCGCTGCCGTACGATCGGCCACGCGCCGTTCGAGTTCGGCGTTCAGCCGCTCGAGTGCGCGTGTCTTCCGATACAAATCGGCGAACACGCTGACCTTCGCGCGCAGGATCTCTGGCACGACCGGAACCGGCACGTAGTCCACCGCGCCGCACTCGTAACCACGGAGCCGATCGAGATCGGTCAGCATCAGCGCGGACACGAAGATGATCGACGTCTGCTGGAATCGCGGGTGCTGCCGGATCATCGCCGCCAGCTCGTAGCCATCGAGCTCCGGCATCACCACGTCAACCAATACGACGGCGACTTCCTGCCGAAGCAGGCATTCGAGCGCTTCGGTCGCCGAACTCACCTTAATCAAGTTCTCCCCGAGCTCGCCGAGGATGGACTCGTAGGTGAGCAGCTTCGCCGGCTGGTCGTCGACCAGCAGGATGTTGACCGGATCCTCTCGTGTCACAGCGGACATGAACCGAGTACCTTTACCCCTTGGGCGTTGCCGTTCAACCCTGTGCCCTTTGCCCTTTGACCTATCTATGCAGCCACATCCGGAGCGCAGACAGTAACTGCTCCGTGTTTACGGGTTTCGCGAGGTAGTCCGACGCGCCGGCTTCGAAACACTTCTCGCGATCGCCCTTCATGGCCTTAGCCGTCAACGCGACGATGGGTAAACGACGGAAGGCAGGATTTTCCCTGATCTTCTGCATCGTCTGGTAGCCATCCATTTCCGGCATCATGATATCCATCAGCACGATCGAAAGCTCAGGTGTGGCTTCGAGCAGCTGGATCGCCTCGTTGCCGGTGTTCGCGGTAAACACGCGCATTCCGCGGCGTTCCAGCACGCTGCTCAGGGCAAAGATGTTGCGGATGTCGTCGTCCACGACGAGCACCGCCTTACCCACCAGGTCCTCGTCGGAGCGATGCAATCGTTCGAGCATCCGCTGTTTCTCACCCGGCAAGTCGGCGAAAACGCGGTGCAGGAACAGCGAGGTCTCGTCGAGGAGCCGCTCGGGCGACTCGACGCCCTTCACCACAACGCTGCGCGCCAGCGTATGCAGTTGCGCATCCTCCTCGGCTGAGAGTTCGCGCCCTGTGAACACGACGACGGGAACGTCAGCGAGTTGGTCGTCCTTGCTGATGTGTTCGAGGACCTCAAACCCTGACATGTCGGGCAATCGCAAATCGAGCACCACACAGTCGCAGGCGTGATCGCGCATCGCGGCCAACGCCGCCTCGCCGGTATCGGCGACGACGATTTCCAGATCGTCGTGGCCGAGCAGTTCGGTAATGCTCAACTGCTCCGCCGCATTGTCTTCGACCACGAGCAGCCGCTTCCGCCGCGGCGCCGCGTAATCCTTGATCCTTCCCATCGCCGCCTCGAGACTTTCGGTCGTCGTCGGCTTAGTGATGAACGAGAACGCGCCGCGTGCGAGTCCATGCCGACGGTCTTCCTCGAGCGTCACAATCTGGACCGGAATGTGCCGCGTCTCAGGGTCCTGCTTCAATTGACTGAGGACGGTCCAGCCGAGCATGTCAGGCAGGAACACATCGAGCGACACCGCCATCGGCCGGTACTGGCGAGCGAGACCCAACGCCTCGCTGCCACGCATTGCGACGAGCACCTTGAGACCCTTGTCGTGGGCCAAATCGACCAGAATGCGCGCATAGTGCGGATCGTCTTCCACAATCAGCAGCACGGCATCGTTGGGATTGAGATCGTCGCGGTCGTCGGCGATCGTTTCGGGACGCTCGGCGATGCGGTGCGCAGGCAGCCTCACCGTGAGCGGCGCCTTGGCGCTCTTCGGCGTGAGAACTTCGACCTCTGTATCGCCTCGCCCGGCGATCGAAGGACCTGCGTAGCGGAGCGGTAGATACAGGGTGAACGTCGAGCCGACGCCAGGGGTGCTGCGCAACTGAATCTCGCCACCGAGCAGCGTTGACAGCTCGCGACTGATCGCCAGGCCGAGACCCGTGCCGCCGTACTTGCGGCTCGTGCTCGCGTCCGCCTGTTGGAATGCCTCGAAGATGATGCGCTGCTTCTCGGGCGGGATACCGATGCCGGTATCCGAGACCTCGAACGCAACCACACGTCCCGCCTGACTCAGCACAGGATGATGCGGTGTCCATCCGCCGACGACCTCTGTCACATTCAGGCGCACGCCGCCCTGTGACGTGAACTTGAAGGCGTTCGAGAGCAGGTTCTTCAACACCTGCTGCAGACGCTTCGAGTCGGTCACGATGCTGCGACCGAGCGCAGAGTCGACCTGCACCTCGAACGACAGCGCGCGGTTTTCGGCGTCGTGCTTGAACGTGCGCACGACCATTTCCAACAGGTTCGTGAAGAAGATGTCCTCGGCTTCGACGGTGACCGTTCCCGATTCGATCTTCGAGAGATCGAGAATGTCGGTGATCAGGTTGAGGAGGTCGGTGCCCGCCCCGTGAATCGTGCGCGCGAACTCGACCTGCTTCGCGGTCAGGTTCTTCTCCGGGTTGTCGGTGAGCTGCTGGCCGAGAATCAGAATGCTGTTGAGCGGCGTGCGCAGCTCGTGCGACATATTGGCCAGGAATTCCGACTTGTACTTCGAAGTGAGCGCGAGCTCTTCGGCCTTCTCTTCGAGGGCGCGTCGTGCCTGTTCGATTTCCTGATTCTTGCGTTCGACCTCGGCGTTCTGCTCGGCGAGCTGCTGCGCCTTCAGCGCAAGTTGCTCGTTGGTCTGCTGCAGCTCCTTCTGCTGCGTCTGCAGCTCGTTGGTGAGCTGCTGCGACTGTTTCAGCAGACCTTCGGTCTGCATCGTCGCTTCAATCGAGTTGAGCAGGATGCCGATGCTGGCGGTGAGCTGCTCGAGGAATGCCAGGTGCGTGGCTGAGAATTCCCCGAGTGACGCGAGACTGATGACCGCTTTGATCTGTCCTTCGAAGCTGACCGGCAGCACGACGACATTCCGCGGGAGCGCCTGGAACGATACCGAGCCGACCGGAGTCGCGTCCCTCGGGATGTCTGAGACGAGAATGCGGCGCTTGTCCTTTGCGCACTGTCCGATGAACCCATGGCCCAACTGGAGCATCGACGGGAACTCGTGTCCGGGCGTCTCCGCGTACCCGGCGAGCAGCTTGAGCATCGGCATCGGCTCGACATCCATCTGGTAGATGACGCCCTGATGTGCGTTGACCAGCGGCACGAGCTCGCTGAGCAGCAACTTGCCGACGGTCGTCAGATCACGCTGCCCCTGCAACATGCCCGTGAACCGGGCGAGGTTGGTCTTCAACCAGTCCTGCTCGGTGTTGCGGTCGGTGGTCAACCGCAGGTTGTCGATCATCGTGTTGATGTTGTCTTTGAGCTCGGCCACCTCGCCGCGTGCATCGACCTGAATCGATCGGGTCAGGTCGCCCTTGGTGACTGCCGTCGCGACCTCGGCGATCGCACGCACCTGGGTGGTGAGATTCGCGGCAAGCAGGTTGACGTTGCCGGTGAGGTCCTTCCACGTGCCGGCGGCGCCGGGCACGTTCGCCTGTCCACCGAGACGGCCTTCGACGCCGACCTCGCGGGCGACTGATGTGACCTGATCGGCGAACGTCGCCAGCGTTCCGGTCATGTTGTTGATCGTTTCGGCGAGCGCCGCCACCTCACCTTTGGCCTTCACGGTGAGGCTCTGCTTCAGGTCGCCGTTGGCAACCGCGGTCACGACCTTGACGATGCCGCGTACCTGTTCGGTGAGGTTCGCGGCCATGACGTTGACGTTGTCGGTGAGGTCCTTCCACGTACCCGCGACGCCAGGCACCTGTGCCTGACCACCCAGAAGACCTTCGGTACCAACCTCGCGTGCGACGCGCGTGACTTCGGCCGCGAACGCGTTCAACTGGTCCACCATCGTGTTGATGGTGTTCTTCAGCTCGAGAATCTCACCCTTGACGTCAACCGTGATCTTGCGCGACAGGTCGCCGCGCGCAACTGCTGTGGTGACTTCGGCGATGTTTCTCACCTGCGTCGTCAAGTTCGCAGCGAGCAGGTTGACGTTATCGGTGAGGTCCTTCCACGTACCGCCGACGCCGGGTACGACTGCCTGACCACCGAGGCGGCCGTCAGTGCCGACCTCGCGTGCGACGCGGGTTACTTCGGCGGCGAACGACCGCAACTGCTCGACCATCGTGTTGAGCGTGTCCTTGAGCAGGAGCATCTCGCCGCGGACGTCCACGGTGATCTTCTTGGAGAGGTCACCGCCGGCAATGGCTGTCGCCACTTCGGCGATGTTGCGGACCTGCGCCGTCAGGTTGCTGGCCATGAAGTTGACGTTGTCGGTGAGGTCCTTCCACGTACCGGCGACGCCCTGAACCTGCGCCTGGCCACCGAGCTTGCCTTCGGTGCCGACTTCGCGGGCGACGCGGGTGACTTCCGAGGCGAACGCGTTGAGCTGGTCGACCATCGTGTTGATGGTGTTCTTCAGCTCGAGGATCTCGCCCTTGACGTCGACCGTGATCTTGCGCCCGAGGTCGCCGCGCGCGATGGCCGTGGCCACGTCCGCGATGTTGCGAACCTGCGCCGTCAGGTTGTTGGCCATCGAGTTGACCGAGTCGGTGAGGTCCTTCCACGTACCGGCGACGCCGCGCACGTTGGCCTGACCGCCCAGTCGACCCTCAGTAC
>DATCXH010000860.1:0-5077 GCA_036565925.1 Vicinamibacterales bacterium | reverse complement strand
GAGCCCGATCCTTTGAACAACCACGGCTTCTCGACCTTGAGCTTCGGAAAGAACGTCTCCGCAGTGTCCGCCGTCGCCTTGCCGTCCTTGTCCTTGAAGACGATCCCACCGGCATCGCCCAACTCGGTCCGCCGATCAAGCACCAACATGGCATCTTCGACACGATCAGACATGCCGCCGTTCAACAAGTACAACGCCTGCACGCGATCCGTCAGCTTGAGCTTGCGGTTCTCTGCCTTGACCGTCGCCAGCTCGTCTTCGAGTGGTTTCTTATCCGCGTTCGCCTTCTGTCGGATCTCCTCCAGTGCAGCCTCGCTGATGCCCTTTTCGGCCGCCTCTGCCTTGAGCTTCAACTCCTCGAGTTGCTTTTCGGCTGCCTTGCGAGCCCGCTCTTCTTCGCGGGCCTTGGTCTTCGCCGCCTCAAGCGCGCGTTCGCCCTTCTCGCCGAGCGAGGCGTCTTCTTCGACCACCGCAAACTTCCCGTCTTTCGTTTCGATCGCCGTCGCGCGAAGCGCGTCAGGGACCGCGTCCTGCGAGTCGTAGAGCTTGAGCGGCATGAATCCTCAGGTGAGAGCGTGCGTCTCTCAGGTAGGCTGAGGAATAGGTATGAACATTCTCGGATGTGGACTATCGTGGAAATCCACGATGCGATGCGACGCGCGATGGCGGGAGCGCCGAGGAGGGACGCAGACGGGAGAAGGGTTCTGCGCTGCGCTCTACTGCCGCTTCCCATCCTTACTCGTGCAGTGGAACCCAGAAGGAGGCGATGGCATGGGCTGTTGCACGTGCGCTCGACCGCCAATTCACGATTTACGCCACGGCCACACTCGGTCGCTCGATGCACTGCAACACCATCCGCCGCGTGATCAGCACGCGAATATTCATTGAACGGTCCAGCATCCACGCGTCCGCGATGTCAGAGACGTGATCTTCGACGGTGCGAACCGCGCACCTGAGCCGCGCCGCGATGAGCTTGTCGGGGAAGCCAGACGACACGAGCTCGGCGACTTCCCATTGCCGCGCCGTGAGTCCGCACCATGTTGAGCTGAGTCCGCGCGTGCTCACGTGGCCCTCTGAATGAACACCTTTTCGACGCAGCGACAATTGTACGTGGACTCGCCAGGCGTCATCTCGCCATTGCTATATGGTTCGTCGAACGGGACGGTCTGCCGTTCCATCGCGACGTGTTCCGGTCGTTCCCGATCGTCCATGACGCCGATCCACTGTTTGACGAGTCGTCCAGGCGGGACCACGCCTTTGTCGATCGCGTCCTGCCATGAGAGGCGCTGCCCCTGCTTAAACGATTGCAACGTCGCGGAGCGGGCGGTCGCCTCGGCGTTCAGGGCAATCCGACGTTGCCGGTATGCGTCCGTATATCGATCGATCTGCTTTTCCGTCAGCGGGCCTTTGGCCGCGAGTCGCTTCGCCGTGGCATCGGCCAGTGTGTAGTCGCTGAGGCTTCTCCCGTTCGCGCCCATGAGCGCATCGCGATAGTTCAGCACCTCTTGGTACTGCGTCGGGCCCAACCCGATGATGTCGCGCAAGTCTCTCGCGATAGCCCGAGGATTCTCGCCGGCCTGGATGCCGGCCAGTACGCGAGCGCGGACGACGTCCCGAGCGTCTTGCTTGAGCCGCGCCATCACGGGCGTCTCGAGCGCGCGAATCGCCGTCACGACGTCGGGGCTCAACTGGTCGAACGCGACCGCGAGCACGCCGTCGACCTTCCCGCCCCGCGGGAGCGAGGGTGTGGTGTACTTGAACGCCGACTCCATGACATCCCGCATGCGGAGCCGAAGCGGAATCAACGCGCGGTCCAACGCTTGATCGGCGAGCGCTTCTGCGATGAGTCGATCGACGTTGCCCGAGTCGATGATCTGGGCCAGTTCCGATTCGTTGAACGAGGCGACGATGATGGACCATGCGCGAATCAACGCCCGGATCACCTCTGGCCTGAGCCGGGCGATCCTGGCGTGGGTGCGGCGGAAGAACGCGGCCTCGGATGGGGTCACCCTCCGCTCACCCTCCACGCGAGAAGCGAGGTGAGCGGGCCGCAGGTCTGGTCAGCCATCACCCGAGGCGTCTCGCTGAACGAGAACCGATCCATATCGGCGTTGAACGAACTCACGCCATCATCCGTCCACGCGACAGCGTGCCATCCATCAGGAAGGAGGACGCTGACGATCTTCGCCTTCACGGCGTAGACCGTCGCGACGAAGCGCGCATCGTCCATAGTGATCACGTCCCCGGATCTTGCCACGGCTCGCGCGGCTCGCGCTTGGCCTCGTCTGTGAAACGGCAGGCGTGGACGTAGGACGACGTGAGCGAAACCGCAGCCATCATCGGCACGCCTTTGTCTATCAATGCGCGAAGGTAGATGGCAGCAACTTCGGCGTCAGCGAGAATTTGCTCTGTCTTCATGCCGCAATCCTGTCTGTGGGTTGTTGATTGTCACCGCCACCGTTCTGCATCGCCTGCATCGCCAGCGCGTCCTTCGCTGCATCGGCGCGCGCCTGTTCTGCGGCCATCAGTTCAGCGATGACCTTCTTGTCCTCTGGGTCGAAGTCTTCCGGGAGTTGGCCCGTCTTGATCACGTACCGCAACTCGTCGATCGTGATGACGTCGTTTTGGTACGCCGTGACCAGCACTGCCAGATAGGTCGGATCAATCCGCTCGCCGGTGAAGTCGTCATTCAGCGTGACGCTGCCGGCGACGACCTGTCGATACTTCGCCGCGAACCCGAACGCCCGCTCGAGGCAATCCTTGAGCGCTCGCGACAGCGTGAAGATCGAGGCGCGAGAGGCGGCGCTATCGATCCGCTTGCCCTCGGCCGTTTCCGCCGCGCGCGTCTCGCTCGAGAGGAACGCAGCGCCGAGCGTGCCCATTTGCGCCATCGTGCTTTGTAGCGTGCGCTCGCCCGCGTCTAACACATCGACCGGCGGTGACAGCCAGTAGATCGGCTGTGCCACGCCTTCGGTGACGGGCGCTTCGATCGTATTGCGCGGTCCGAGGGCGATCGGCGGATATTCGCCGTCCGCGTCAGGCTGCGCGCCAATCCGAACCGGCGTCGGGACGTAAGCCAGCGACTGCAGGCTCAGATGGTTCGTTAGCGATCCGTGATACTGGATGTTCAGGTCGGCGAGATCGAGGAGCGCGGGCTTGTACTCCCCGGGCGAGATCTCGTCCCCTGCGATGAACGGCGACCAAGGGATTTCCGTCTGATTCGTGATCGTCTCCGGCTCGCCTTGCGGCTCTGCGTTTCCGCCGCTCGCATCTCGCGATTTCCAGAGCTGGTATCTGATGACACCGTTCTCGTTGGTGTATGTCCGATAGCGCGTGACGGTCTTGAGCCCAAACTTGCCAACGCGCTCACTCACCACTTCGCGGAGAATGAGCAGGACGAGTCGACGCACGCCGCGCACATTCTCGTACACGGCCTTGATGACGTCGTCGGCTCTGAACAGCACGAAGTACGGTCGGAGGCCAAGCGACGCCTCGTCGCTGCTGTCGAGCGGCCCGCCCGTCTCCCGTGCGACCGCGGCGGCCTGCGATGCACGTGAGAGATCGATCGACGGATCATCGGGCCTCGAGTGCTCAACGAGGATGCCGGCGTGGCTATCGACGATCCCAGCTCTCGTGAGTCGCTGCGCAAAGACATCGATATGCGTCCCGCCTGCGTCGATGTTTTCCGCCAAGTCCGTGAGTTCTGCGGCCATGTCTGCGCCGAATGTCACGCCCTCAGCGAGCAGGATGCCGGCGATCGCCGAGACGGTGCGCGCGTAGCCGTTGTAGAAGGCAGCGATCGTGCTACGGACTGCGTACCGCTGGTCGCTCTCGCCCTCATACTGCGGCAGGTACAGCGTTCCGCCGGCGCGGATCGCCTCCGTCCCGATGTCGCATGCGCGGCATTTCGTCCACCGTGGAAGCATGCGGAGATACGCAGCACTCGGTACGCTCGGATCGTTGCCGACCGTGTCCGAATCGACGGGGGCCGATGTTGCTCGTGCTCCTACTCCGGATACGCCGGGATTCAGCGCGGTTGCCATTGGCTATGCCTTGAAAGTGGAGGAACCCCACGTACCGGGGGTGTAGGCCGAGAGCTTGTTGAATGCGCCCGACGCACTATCCGCGATGTCGTCATGCGCGCACGTCGCCGAGAAATCCGCCATGTGCGATCGGAACCGCTCACGCCACGGGCGTTGGGGGTTGTCAGGGCCCAGTGCGATATTCCCAGCTTCCGCCGCTGCGGCGAGCGGTTCAGCGCGCAAGAGCTTCGATCCAGTCGCCGGTTCCACGTGGACGGTGATCCCAAGCGCTTGGATACGACGGACCAACGACGTCATGCGATCTTCGCCGCCGATGCCGGCTTCTTTCTCGAACCACCAGCGCACCGAGAGGCCGTACTTGGCCCGGTCTTCTCGTGCGACCTCTTCGATCTTCGCGTCGCGCTGGCCGATCGATTCGCGGAACTCGGTCACGTCGAGAATGGCGGTCCTCGTGTCCTGCATCCGGCCCGCAAGCGTGCTCGCGGTGTAGTCGGGATCGTGGCCCTTTTTCTTGGGCTCCGTGCCGGCGAGATCCCAATAGCGCACGAGCGTTGTGACAACCGGAGCGGCAGGCAATTCGCGCCACCACTCCCATTTGAACATCTTGCCTTCGCGATGGACGGCGCGTTGCTGAAAGAGCGATCCATAGAAGAACGAGCCGATGCGTGCGGCGATCTTCTTCAGCTTGTCGATCGGGTAGCGCTCAGGACACAACGCGTCACCTGGCGAGCGCTCGTCCGCTTCGATCGTACACGTCTCCGGAACGACAGGCGCTTCGGCCGTCTTCTCGGCCTCGAATGAGACGACGTGCCACCGTTCCGGTTGGTCGTCGGCCTGCTCTTGTTCGTAGAGCCAGCCCACGAGATCGCCGGCGCCCGGCCATCGCGTCATGATCACGACGAGCGCGGCGCCGGGCTCCTGTCTCGTGTACCACGTCGAGGACCACCACTCGCGGTTGCGCTCGCCGATGACATCCGACGCGGCTTCCTCGGCGTTCTTGATCGGATCATCGAGGATGCCGAGGTGCATTCCCT
>DATCXH010000473.1:0-15449 GCA_036565925.1 Vicinamibacterales bacterium | reverse complement strand
GTCTGATCCGTGCCGTTGCCGTCCGCCGGCGCCCAGCTATACACGTAGTCGTATCGCAGCGCGCCTTGCAGCGTCATGCGGCCTCGCGTCCATTGATCCTGCATGAAGATCGAATGCGCGACGGCTCGATTGGCGTTCTCGAAGTTTTCGGTGATCGTGTAGTTCACTGACGTCGGACACAGGCGGGTGCCGCCCTGAACCACGCACGAGGCCGTCGCCGGCGCGGTGGAGTTGAAGGTGTAGCGCATCAGGCTGGGATTGGTGTAGTTCACCCAGTCGTATTTCATCTCGGTTCCCGTGTATCCGAGCTTCGCGCTGTGGCCGCCCGTCACATACGACCACGACGCGCGCCAGTTCCACGAGATGGTGTCGTAGACACCCCACCCGTACGGAGCGCGATAGGAACTGTTTGCACGACCGTAGATGTTCGAGGTTTCCTGCACGCCGACGAAACCCATCGGTGAGTCGGGCGGCATATGACCCGAACCGATGATGCCGTACCAGAAACGCGAAACCGCCGCGTCGACCAGCTGCTTGTTCGACACCGGCGACGTCCAGGTCGCCTGCGTGAGACTGACCGGACCATCCTGATACCCGGGACCGGCCTCGGGGGCGATCGTCTCCGCACCGAACGGCGCGCCGATCCAATCGTCACCGCGCACACGGCACCCGTCGGCAGTGGTCGTGAGCGTCGATCCCAGACAGCGATACTGCGGCTGATAGGAGAACGTGACGCGATTCTTCGGCGTCACCTGTCCGGTCAAGCGCATCGACAAGTCGAACTTCGATTCCGTGAAACGAGTCTCGACGCCGGGCGTCGGCGCGTATCCCCACCTCGTCGCATCGCCGAGATTGAGATTCGGCGCCATGCCGGCCGCGACCACCTGCGCAATCCCGATCGTCCGCACGTTGCCGAAGAACCAGAATCGATCGCGGAGAATCGGGCCGCCGAGCGCACCGCTGCTGTCCCAGTTCTTGCGGACCGTGGGCGCTGTCGGAATGCCGCGCGCGCGAAGATCGTCGGTGACGTTGTCCGACTGCAGATTCGACTGTGTACCGCTGAAGAACGCCGAGCCGGCGAACCTGTTGCCACCGGAGCGCGGGATGATGTTGGCAACCGGACCGCCCGTCTCCGATTCACCCAGGCCCCCGCCGACCATCACCTGCATTTCCTGTGCGTTGCCCACGTCGAACGCGAACTGCGTCACGCTGTTCTGCCCGAACGGACCGTTGACCGAAACACCGTCAACGAAAACGCGCCCTTCGGTGCTGATCCCGCCATGCGCGGAGAAGAGCGCCATGCTGGGCATCAGTGCGTTGGCATTCACGCCGGGCTGTACGACGAGCCCCGGAGTCGCATACAAAACACCTCCGTAATTGCGCGTGATCGGCAGCGCATTGATCGTCTCGCTGTTGATAACGGTCTCCCGTCTCGTCGTCTGTGTGTCGACAACAGGCGATGCACCAGAAACGGTAATGGTCTCCTGCAGCGAACCCAGCCGAAGTTCGACGTTGATCGGAATGACGCCTGAACCGGAGACGCTCACGTTGTCCCGCTTGACCGTGGTGAATCCCGTCAGCGCGAAGGTGAGCACATAGTCACCAGGCGGAAGCGTGACGATGCGGTACTGCCCACTGCCGTCGGTGACGGCTGAACGCACTTTCTCGGTGAGTGCTGAGCTCGTCGCCTCAACGTTGACCCCAGGTAGCACGGCACCCGATGTGTCCCGCACCACGCCCGCAATGGTCGCTTGCCCGAACGCCGCCGCAGATGTGAGATGAAGACCCAGGAGCACGGCCAGGATCAATTTGATGGGTTGCTTCACTTATGCCTCCGTTCAGTGCCGATGACGTATATGCCTGCGGCCGAGTCATGTCAAGCATGCGTCACGACCGTGACACGTTGGTGTCTTGAATGCCGCCACAGCTTGCGTGGCGATGGTCTTGCACTTTTCGGTCGCGACGGTCCGAATGGACCTGGTTGAGGAGGAGCCTGATGCATTACAGCAAGCTGATGATGGTTGGCCTCGTCGCCCCCACCCTCGTGGTCGGCGCGTGCAACAAACGCCCAGAATCGCGTGAAGGTTCGGTGCGTACCGAGGCAACCCAGACCGCTGACGAAGCGGCGAAAGGTCAGCAGGAACGTGCTGATGACATCTCGCGACTCGACAAGCGCGTGGCTGAGATCGAGCGTGAGTACACGAAGGCGAATGAAAAGGTCGTCGCCGACAAGAAAACGCCTACCGAAGGGCTGAAATCCGAGCTCAAAGAAGACGTCACCAACGTCAAGCAGGCGGTGAACGACCTCAGGACGACGACGCCTGAGAACTGGTGGAACCGGCACGAACAGGCGATGCGCCGAACGGCCGATGACGTCGAAGCGGACGTCGCGAAACTGGCCGGACACGTGAGGCCGGTGGCACCAAAGACGACCGAGGAGGCCCACGGCGAAACCGTGAGCACGGCGCCGTTCACGTCACAGCGCGACGAGTTCGTCGCGTCGATGCGTGCACGGGTCGATGCGATGAAGCAGGCCCTCGACAACGTCAAGGCGAGTGGCCCGAAACAGACGGAAGTCGACGATGTGCGCGCCCGTATCAACAAACTGAGTGACGACATCGATCGTCTGAAGTCGGCGTCCCCCGATGATTGGTGGGACGTGAGCAAGGCGCGCGTCACCGAGTACGTCGATCGCATCGATCGATCCCTCAATCGTCTGGACGATCGAGGATAACGGCGCACGGCAAGACGCGTGCGCGGGTAAGAACGCGAGGTCAGAACTCGAAGACCAAACCACCGGACGGGACGATCGGCATGAGCGATTCGGTCGTTTCGAACACTCGTCCCGCCCGGTCTACCGAATATGAACTGTTGCGAAAGTTCGTGCGATTGAGCACGTTAGCCACGTCAACAAAGAGCACCAGCCGACGACCCGACCAGTTGAACGCCCGGTCAGCGCGCACATCCAGGCGCGAGTAGGCTGGCAGGCGAAGTGTATTCCGCTCGCTCACGAGACTCGAGAACAGCGGCCGCCCTCCCTCGATCAACGGATTGTTGCCGAGCGACGAGGGCGCTGTACCTATGTAACCCGCAATGGGATAGTTGGATCCATACCTGAATCGAGCGCTCACACTCGAACGGCTCGAGAGACGGTAGTTTCCGTAGAGCGACACCGTGTGCCGCTGATCGGCATCGGCCCAGAACTGCTCTGCTGTCTGATCGTCGGTGTATCGAAGGCGACCGTAGCCATATCCGGCCCAACCGGAGAAGCCGTCGGCGGCATCGCGCCGGACCACTGCTTCGATCCCGCGAGCCCGACCACTGAGCGCGTTGACCCATGGCGCGTTGAACAGACCAGGCACCAGGACACCGCTCGGAGCACGGGATGGCTCGGATCCCCGAGTCCAAAGCACGTCGCGTTCCTGACGGGTGTACGCCGTGAAGAGAAGACGGATCTGGCGCGGCAGCGAGTGCTCGATGCCGGCGTCCACGTGCACCGCGCGCTCACTCTGCAGGTCGCGGCCACCGCCGCGCAGGCCGTACACCTGATCCAGGTCGGGGAACTGACGATACAGGCCGCTGCCTCCGCGAAGGCGTGTTCGCTCGGACAGACGGAACTCGGCGTTCACCCATGGTGACGTTTCCGTCGAGCGCGTCAGTGTCCACCGATCCACACGCACACCAGGTGTGACCGTGAATCGCGACGCGAGACCGATCCGGACCTGTCCGTATGCCGACGCAGCATTTGTGTGCTGGTCGAAACTATTCAACGTGACCTGACCGCTCGTCGGCGAGATCTCGCGTGTGATGGCGTTCTCGCCATTCAGCCGCTCGGCATCGCCGCCGAATTCCACGACGAGACTCGAGGACGGCGCAAACGAACCGTCCACACGCCACCCGAGCTCGCTGAACCGCGCGACGTCGAGCGCGTTCCCTGCGCTGTTGTCGTTGTTGAACCGCAGACCGGTGGAATACACACGTTGCGTGATGGCCACGCGCGGGCTAGGCAAATACCGCCACGCCACCGACGTGAGCCACGAGCGGCTGATGCCTTTGCGGATCTCGTTGACACCGATGTCGGGGTCGCCTTCGTCGAACACTGCCCTGCCCCCGAGTAAGGCGACCGACAGTTGATGCTGCGGCGTCACGTCATAGACGGCCTTCATCTGCGCATCGGCGAACCCAAAGGCGAATCCGGCATCCGGATCGATGCGTTTGATCAGGTAATCGAGATAGCTGCGTCGCACGGACGTCAGCCACGAGCCCTTGCCGCCGGCAATCGGCCCTTCGCCCAACACGAAGGCGCTCGTCCCGCTCAAGCCTGCACGTCCACGAAACTGATCGCGGCTGCCTTCCCGTGTGGTCATATCGATCTGCGCGCCGAGACGACGACCCGTACGCTGGGGATAACTACCGGGCAGCAGCGCGACACTGCCCAGCGTGTCGCTATTGATCATCGCGATGGATCCACCGTCGGTAATGCCGTTGACCGAGTGCATCAGATACTGCGTCGGCACGCCATCTACGACCATCCCGACGTAATGGAACGGGTTTCCGCGAACCGCAAACTCGCTGTAGAAATCGTCGGTGGCCGTTGCCGCCGGCAGAGACTGCAGCGCGCGGAGCGGATCATCGAGCACAGCACCGCGCAGGTTCTCGAGCTCGCGGCCATGCAATGACGTGCTGCCAGCCACTGAATCGGATTCCCCTCGCAGCGAGCCAGAGACCGTCAGACGCTCGGTGTACGCTCCGGCGCCTTCGGAGAGTCGAATCGTGAGATCGACAGACGCCTCGCCGATCTCCACATCGGTCTGGAGCAGTGCATACCCGATTACCGACGCAGTGATGGTGTGCGTGCCGCGGGGGACGCTCATGGTGAAGCGGCCCTCTTCATCCGTCTCCACGAAGACCGACTGGTGCTCGACATACACCAGCACGCCTTTGATCGCTTTCTCAGTTCGATCGTCGATGACGATTCCCGAAACGAGTGTCTGCGCAGAGGCGACAGAGGACAGGCAAATTGTCACTAAAAGCGGACCAATCATCCTGCGGTGCGTCACGCCGCGAGGCAATAGCACGTCGGATGCCAGTGAGAGGCGGGCGCGCGCGCAATGTGTTATGTTGACGCACCCTCCCAAGGCCTCGTCGTCGTATGCCAGTTTCCCCTGCAGCGTTGCCTCCGCTGCTTGCAGGACCCATTCTTCGTCGTGTCGAGTCGGATCTCGTTTCCGTCTGGATCGCGACTTCACGCGCGTGTCACGTCTCGCTGCTCCTCTTCGATGGCGCCGACATCGTCGCCTCACGCAACGAGCAGGACGACCTGCGCGCCCAATGGGTGTCGGAGCCGCAGCCGACGGTCCAGGTGGGCGCCCACCTGCACGTCCTCACTGTCGTTCTCGACCTGCGTAATCCCGGCGGCAACGCATCGCGTTCCGCAGGGGCGACGCTCGAAGCCAATCACACGTTTTCGTACGACCTGCAGCTGATCGAGCGCGCGGATCCCACTCGTATCCATAACCTGCGCTCGCTCGGTTTGGTCGCCGACCCCACGCCGATTGGCTACGACCCCGAGGAACTGCCGTCGTTCAGAACATGTCCCCAGGAACTCGATCGCCTCGTCATCGTTCACGGGTCGTGCCGTCAACTGTTCGCGGCCCCGCCGCTCGCGGATGACGTTGAGAACGATGACGACCCGTTCGTGCCGCCGGGAACCGACCTTCGGGCGAACCCGTCGTTTCCGAACTGGCCGCGCGAACGCCCGACGGCGGACTCACCGCGGCATGACGGTCCACCCGACCCATTTCCCTACAACGAGTATCCGCAGTTGCCGAAGCGCGACGGGATGCTGTGGATTGACGAGCTCATCGAGGCACGTGGTCCATCGCCGATGGTGCAGCGGCCTCACCAGCTGTTTCTCACTGGCGACCAGATCTACGCCGATCAGCCGCCGCCGCCGCTGCTCCCGGCATTGAACACGCTCGCCCGACTCCTGGTCGGCGAAGAGGAGCTCGGCTCAGAACCGACGGGTACGGTTTTCAAGGCTGCGACGCTCGACAACTTCCCACCGGCATTTCGCGGCGACATCGTCCGGCGCAGCGCCGGATTCACGACGTCGGCCGGCGACCACCTGCTGTCGTTCGGCGAATTCCTCGTCTACTACTTGCTCGCGTGGTCGCCCGAACTCTGGGCGCTGGATATCTGGCCGACGACAACCGAATTCGATCCCGCGACGATCGTCGCAACACAGGATTGGCTTGTTCGCTTCTTGTACGAAGACGAACCAGTCGACGAGGAAACGCGGTCGTCGGACAACTTCAGCGAGGCTTACAACTTACTGCGCGAACAACTGCCGGTCGCAGACGAGATCCGCCCGTCGCCAGCGCTCGACCGGCCGCCTGAAGAACACGGCGAGTGGTACTTCGCGCAGGTGCGCGACTGGGTCGCGAGCAAGTACTGGTCACCCGCACTCTTCGAGTGGTGGTTTCGCCGGTTCCGCAATGGGCTGCCGCGTGTGCGGCGCGCGCTGGCCAACGTCCCGACCTACATGGTCCCAGACGATCACGACATCTCCGATGACTGGTACTTCAGTCGCGAGTGGCGCGAACAGGTCTTCACGCGTCCGCTGGGTGTCGACATCGTTCGCAACGGCATGATGGCGTTGTCGCTGATGCAGGCGTGGGGGAACGATCCGCGTCGATGGGCAAAGGGGCCCGAGCGTGAGCTGATCGATCTCGTCACCACGTTTGCGCCGGCGATGACCGCAGCGGCCGGACAACCAGGATCCTTTCCGCGCGCAAGCCTCAATCGGATACACGAGCTGCTCGGTCTTCCTCAGACCGTGAACGCTGGAGTCTCACCAACGTTCAGGCCGCTCGTCGAGTACTCGTTTCAGGTCGAGGGTCCGTGTCATCGCGCACTGGCCATCGATGGACGCACGAAACGCCGGTTTCCGTTTCGCACCTCTCAGGCAGGAGGCATCGACTACGAGGGCGCCACGGGCCTGATCAACGATGCCCTTCCGACTGGCCTTCCCGGTGAAGAGGCCACAGGGCTGTTTGGGGATTCTCCGATGGCAGCGGCGCTGCCACCGCGTCCAGCCGGAGATACCAAGCTCACGGTGGTCATCACCGGTGTACCGATCGTCGGTCCCGAAGGCATGGAACTGGCGCTGGTTCCGTTCCAGCGATTCGCGCGACTGCTGGGGGACGTGGACGCCGAGTCATGGGGGTACGAGCCGTCCACGTTTGAAGCGATGCTCGCCGCCATGGCGCGCTACGAGTCGGTCGTCGTGTTGTCAGGCGACGTACACATCGGATGGAGCGCCGTGCTCGACCACTGGAGTGCGCTTGATGGCGAGCCTGTCCGTACCGCTCGCATCGTGCAGCTCGTCTCCAGCGGGCTCACCAAAGACTGGGGCGATCTCGCACCCGCGCTCCGCGGACACGCATTGTCGCTCGACGTGTTCGAGTCTGCCACCAACCCGCAGCTGCTCCATTCCGAACGTGTCGGCTGGGGCACGCCGTTCCGAACATCGCTGACGCCGCCGCGGCCACTCGGTCAGCTCGTCACGAATGTCGAACGCGCGCACCCGTTCTATCGCGCGCGTCTCAAAATGCGTTCGCCGGTCGTGCCGACACATGGTTGGCCCGAGGGAACCAGCGAAGTCCGGCAACCAAACTGGGCATGGCGCGCGGTGATGGCGCGCGACGATCGTCCCGATTCCACGTTGCCGCCACGCATCGATCGACGCTGGACGCCGGTTGATCTCCCAACGAATCCGCTCGACCCGGGCGTCATCGGCTGGCACGCGAAAGCGGCACGCCGCATGGCGTTCGGTCGTGTCTTCGCCACGGGTCCCAACGTCGGCATCGTCACGTTCGAGCCGGCCGGCGATACGTTCGCCGTACGTCACATCATCGCGGGCGAGCTCTTCCCGATTCCTGATACCGGCAACTCACCCACTGGCCTTCAGCCCTACATCGTTCATCGATTCGATTTGGCGCCGCCTCCCTCGTCGACATGGGACACTCAGCGTCCCAAGATCGTTGCCGATGGCGGCTGGGGCGTAGACACGACCGAGCCGGTCATCAAGCTCCTGCTCAACGGCTTGCCGCGGATCTGGCAAGGCGCTGCAGACTTTGGCGGCGCGGTCTTCGATGACATTCCCGCAGTAGTCGATGCCGTCACACGCGAAGCGCTGATCACTGATGCCGCTGATCGCGTCAGCGCACCGTTTAGACGGCGCGTGTTGAGAAAGCTCGGTCCCTACGCGCTCCTGACAGACGATGAGCTCGACGCACTGACCAACGCGCAAATCGCCGAACGGTTTCCGCAAATCGGTCGATGGGACGCGGACAAGGAAGCACGCGCCCTGATCAGGCCGGACATCGAGCGCCTGCTGTCATTGAAGTCCTCAGTCGATCCGGTGTCGCTCTTCGACGACTTGCTGCTGCTCGCCACGTCGGACCTGGTCAACGACCGCGCGCGCATCGTCAGCATGATTGCCGGCATTGTCGTCACGTTCCGAAGTCCGGTGACGAAGCACGTGCCGGTGCTCGCAGGTCTGCTCGGCGGGTTGTGGGATTTGTGGCGCAATCACACGTTGGCCGAGCAGGTCGGCGACAGCCCGGTGGACGTGCTCTTGTCCACCATGGCGCGAGCGCCAATCTTCGCGGTCGAGCTGCTGATCGAAATCATCAACCACGTGATTCAGGATCACGATCCGCGTCCTGGCGGCGGCCCGCCGATCTTCACGCCGGAGCTCATGGCCACGGCCATCGGCGCATGGCAGGGCATCGCCGCGCCAAAGCGCTTCACGTTCGTCTCGGGATGGGAACCAAAGGACACGCCGCAAGCTCCCGGCACGCGAGCGAAGGCGCGCACTCCGGAAGCCATGGCGCGGCAGACGCTCACGATGATCGTGCATCCGGCCGATCATCAGCGCTACATACGGCCGGCACGGAATCTTTCGGCCACGATGATTCCGCCACCTCCCGCGGAAGATGACGAGCCAACACACGGCAGTCTGATGATCGGGTGGGACGGCGGGCTCGAGACCGAGCAAGAGCTCGGCGCCGGATTCATCGCGCGCTTCGAGCTGGACGCCCGCGGCTTCCATCAATTCCTCTGGGGAGGCTCGCGCAATATCGAGGCCCGTGGTGGCGCAGCATTTCGCATCAGCGTCCTGCGTCCGACAACGATCACTCTGATTCCCGGGGCAGATATCCGGCTCACGCCGTCGGTAAGCCTGTCCATCGGCGTGAAGTCCGGTACAGAGGAAGACTCGTACGAGCCGGCACTCACGTTCCGGATGGCCCTCAACGATCTCGAGGACCGTCTCACCATCAAGCCGAACGACGAACTGCTCGTTCAATTGTTGCCGACCGATGGGCTCGCGCTGCCAATCGATGGCGCATTGGAATGGACGCTCGAGCACGGTTGGCGCTTCGCTGGATTAGGAGAAGTCGCCAGCGCAGTGCTCGTCGATGACGAGGCACCGCTCAAAGAACAGCCGCGCGATCCCCAGGCGGATTTTGATGACCCGCCGGTCGTGTCGCCGATGCGCGCGACCGAAGTCGTCACGCCACTCAACATACGGTTGGGACCGGTGTCCTTTCACGAGCGACGATTGGAGGTCACGACCGCTGCTGACGGCGACCGAGCGTCGTTCAACCTGTCCGTCACGGCGACCGTGTCGGTCAACATCGGGCCCGTACGCATCGCCGTATCAGGACTCGGCATCACCGGCAAACTGCTTCTCTCCACTGAATTCGAAAGCGTCGACGAACTGATCGACTTCTCAATCGGCGTCCCCACACCGACTGGGTTGGCGGTGTCGATCGACACCGATGCGATTTCCGGCGGTGGCTTTCTTCAGCGCATCCCGTCACCCGGCGGCGGGGTGACATGGCGCGGCGGGCTGGCGCTTCGTCTCGGCGAGCGCTACGACCTCGCTGCCTGGGGCGTCGTCGAGACGGGCGGCGGGCGTCCGTACACGCTGCTCGTCTTCCTGGTGGTGCGCTTCGCGCCGCCTATTCCTCTGACGGCTGGCTTGAAGCTCGTCGCGCTGGGTGGTCTCGTCGCGCTGAATCGGACGATGAACGTCAACGCCTTGCGCGATGCGGCAACCGGTACGCAAGGCACACTCGACCCGGTGCTGTTCCCCGACCGGCCCGAGCAGCGCTTTCTCGAGCTGCTTCCCTCTGTCGAACGATTCTTCCCGCCAGCAAAGGGCCATCAGGTTGTTGGACTCCTGGCCGAGATCGAATGGCGCGCCGAGACCGGCACCAAGTTCGGCATCTTCCGGCTTGCGCTGCTTGGCGAGCTGGAGACGTTTCAGTTCGCCTTGTATGGCACGGCGCAACTTGGATTTCCGAAAGTCGAGAGTCCCCACATCCTTCGGGTGCGAGCCGCGGCTGAAGCGTTGTACGACCATCGCGCCAAGCTGGCCCGCTTCTCACTGACGCTGATAGAGGCATTCCTTTTCGAGCGCGTCCACCTGACCGGCGGCGCTGCCTTGTTGATCAAGTGGGGCGATCGCACCGAATTTGCGATGACGCTCGGCGGATTCCATCCGTCGTTCAGACCGTTCATTCCCGAAGGTCTTCGCGAACCGCCTCGACTCGGCGCTTATTGGAAACCTCACGAGCTCGTCGAGCTGAGCATCAAGGCATACTTCGCGCTGACGTCAACGAGTCTGCAGTTTGGCTTCGCCGCGCACGTCGAAGCCGGCGCGAGCTGGGGTGGGTTCCGCGCCGACACCGAATTCAACTTCCTGGTGATGACCGAGCCCGACGTCAGGTTCGAGCTCGATCTCTCCTTCCGCGTCACGGTGTTTCTCTTCGGCTGCGATTTGATCAGTGCATCCCTGAGCGGATCCATCACCGGACCAGGTCCGTGGTCGATGGAAGGTTCGGTGTATTGGGAGGTCTGCGGCGTCGACATCTCGAAGGACTTCGGACCGTACGAGTGGGGCGACAGTCCGCCACAGCTGGCGACACAGCAGCAAGCGGCGCGACAAGTGCTCGGCGACGCGCTCGCCGCCGCGGAGAACTGGACGGTCCGTCGCAATCCGCGTCTTCCCGTACGCCTGAGATCCGAAAATGCCGATGCAGTGGATCCGCGAGATCAGATCGACATTCGGCAAACACGCTTGCCGCTGGGCATCAACCTCGAGGTGCACGACGCAAACACGTTGTCCGATCCTGGCGCGTGGACTCTGCAGCCGGCAACGAGCGGACTGACGAAGGTCTCGGACCTCACCGACGTCTTTCCGACGCGAAGGTATCTGCAGCGTCCGCCGAAAGAAACGCCGTTCCGCGGCGGACTGGTGTCTGGTGCACGTGTCGCCGGTCAGGGCTGGAGCTTCCGCTCGGATCTCGCTGTCGAAAGCGACGAGTCGCTCACTGAAGACCTGGTGCTCGACAGCCTTCCGGTCCGACCCAAGCGTTTGCCTCTCCATGTCTTCGTCCCCATGGCCGATGCCGTCCTCGTCGCCGCGCCCACTCGCTCGAGTGAACGCAAATGGACGCGACACGAGCTGACACTGGAGGCCGTGCGATGAAACTGGTGTTTCTCCCTCACGTCAGAGAAGGCATCGTCCCCACCGCGACCGCCGGCGTGCGAGCGCAGGCGTCAGTCGGTGTGCGTCTCGAATCACCAGGGCGACAGCCGCGCGACGTCAGTCGTGCGATGACGCTGCTCGGTCCAGGAGACGTGGTGAGCATCGACCCGCGTCAGGTGCTGCGAGTGACGCCCTCGTCTGGTACTCGCGATGCCGAACCCGAGTTCTTTCCATCGATCGAATTCGACGCGCCGGAGCTGCCGTGGAGCTACAGCCCACTCGTTCCGTCCGGTACACGAGTTCTGCCGTGGATCACGCTGATCGTGATCGAGGCAACGTCGGAGGTCGCGATCGTCCCAGGTCAGCAAGGACAGAGCCCGCTGATTTTGCGACTGCCGCCGGCGATGGCCAGTCGCGAGCTGCCGGACCTTGCGGACCGCTGGGCGTGGGCGCATGCGCAGGTGGCGTATGCAAACACGACAGATGTTGCGCAGACATTGGCCAACCATCCGGATCGCACGCTGTCGCGGCTGCTGTCGCCACGACGCCTTCTCCCTTTCCGCGCGTACATCGCATGTGTCGTCCCGGCGTTTCTTTCTGGACGCATCGCTGGCTTGGGCCGCGATCCCGCGACCGAGCCGACGCTCGTCACTGGTCACGAGCCAGCGTGGAGTCCGTCGGACGTGCCGTCGGAGCTGCCGGTCTATTACTCGTGGAGCTTTCGCACGGGCGAAGCAGGTGATTTCGAATCGCTGGCGCAGCGTCTGCACGCCACGCCACCTGATGCATCGATCCCAACAACACCGCTGCATCTATCGCTGCCGGATGGTGACACGACGTTGGTCGTTGATTGGGAACCACCGCTACGAGTCCGTGGGCAGCAGTCATCGAAGCCGCGGCGCCCCGCCGCAGCCGTGCAACAGATCAAGAGCGTGCTGGCTGCGAGCAGTTCGTCTCGACGTGTGCTGGGTCCGTCGTACTTCGGCGGACCGTGGATCGACGGCCGCCCGCTGACTCCGCTCACGCAATGGGCACCTGAATTGAACCTGACGCCGACGTCTCGTGCGGCCGCGAGTCTTGGTGCCGAAGCCGTGCGCGGCGAGCAGGATGCGCTCATCGCTGCCGCCTCTGAACAGCTCGAGGTGTTCCGCGCCAAGCAGCGTGAGGGCCGTCGACGGCAACTGGCTGCGACGTTCGAGAACCGCGTCAAGCTGCGCCTGTCCGCGGCCCCAGTGACTGAGTCGGCACGTGTGTTCGCACCGCTCGCCGTATCTACGCAATTGACCGCGGCGAGCGTCGGCTTGCTCACGACCGCCGGGCGGCGCGTGCTGCGCGGAATCAACGTTGATCGAGAGGGACTGTCGCGAGCGACAACTGCAGGAACGATCGCGACCACGACAGGAACTGTATCGGCGACCCCATCGATCTTGACGCCAACGACATCGCGTTCGAGCCTCATCGGCTCGGTACTCACCAGGTCCGATCTACCAACGCTGAGGATCCCTGGGGAGCTCGCCGGCGTAATCGCAGATCCGGTGATCCTGCAACCGGCGGTGGTGCTCGAGCCGGTGCGCGATGTCCCACCTCCGGTGACGCCGGTGGATGCCACGACGATTGAGACGGGCGAGTTCGCGCCGCGATTCGCGCGACCGATGAGCGAACCGCTTGCCGAACGGTTTCCGGAGCTGATGCTTCCAGGCGCGGGAACAATCGAGCCCGATGGCGTCATGCTCGTCGAGAGTGACCAGGGCTTTGTCGAGGCCTTCCTCGTTGGCGCCAATCAAGAACTGAACTACGAGATGCTGTGGCGGCGCTTGCCTGCCGACATGCGCGCCACGGCGTTCCGGCGGTTCTGGGGACATGCCGATGGCTCTGACGACATCGACGCGATCACCACGTGGGATGCCAACACCGCTGTCGGATCGCATGTGACGACCTCCGCGTCGATGGTGCTCGTGGTTCGCAGCGAGCTCGTACGGCGCTATCCATCGTTGCTCGTCGCCGCAGTTCCTGCTGCGTGGGACAGCCAGGGAAACCGAGCGCCGGTACAAAACCCTCCGACGATGGTGCTGCCGGCGTTTCGCGGACGCATCGGCGCCGACGTGCTCTATGCGGGATTCTCACAACCATCGATAACCGATGCCATCGGCACCAAAACACCGGCGGGGCCGGCCGGATGGTTCTTCCTGCTCAGTGAGAATCCCGGCGATCCGCGATTTGGGCTCGATCCCGGCGTTGGCAGCGCGCCACCCACGCGCACGACACTGAGCTGGGGACATCTCTCGCCGCCACCCACGACGCCTTACGCGCCAATCGGCTCGTTTCCAAATGTATCGGACGCCGGTTTCAGCGCCGCGACGGCGACTGCCGCCAACGTTGCCATGCTCGTGCGTCAGCGTCCGTTCCGGGCGTTCCTGCACGCCTCTCTTCTCATTCGTCTCGACGCGTAAGACATGGACCGGACCCGTCTACAACCATCCATCACTGAAATGGCCGCCGCCGAAGCGGCGTACGACACGGCACTCAAGCGCCTGGCCGCAGCGACGCGGGCAAGCGCGCAGAACCCGAGTGACGCGACAGCGGCGCGCGACCTGCAGCTTGCCGCTGATGCAGTCAACGCCTCGCGCACACGTGTTGCATCGGCTCGCGTCGCGCTCGACAACATCCGTCTCGCCGAGCTGCTCACGTTTCAGACGACGGATGCGCTGCTCGGATCGGTCGCGGGCAATCAGATATTGAGCCTCTTTCCGGTCGGCGTCGAAGCCCGCCTCGAACCCGGTCGCCTGCGCGTGCGCATCTGGCCCGATGCGATCTCCACATCTACGCACGATCCGCGCCTCACCGAGCCGGAACTCGCGGCAACGAAGGAGTACTGGCGCGCAGAAGCAGTCGCGACCGACGAGGAGATGTCACGGGCCGCGTGGCGCACACTGTGTGAAGCGATCGGCGTCACGCGAGCGGCATGGGCGGCGCAGATCCTGACGCCGACCAATCGTGACGCGCTCGGGCCAGGGGTCGAACCGGTGTTTCCGATCGTCGCGATGCAGGACGAAGGCGCGCCATTTGTTGCGCGAGCAGCCGTGCTGCCCGATCGATGGATCGCGATCGGCATGCGCGAGGACGGCGTACGCATCGTCGAACACCTGGGCGCGCCGATCCCGATGGACTTGTCTGTCGGTCTCGACACCACGCCCAGTGAGACCGCAGCATTGGTAAATCGCGAAGGCGAGCCGATTCAACTGCCGCCGCGCATGCGCTGGATGACCGACTTCGCCACAGCAGTCCATGTGGGCATGGCGCTCGACATTCCGCTCAGCACCGACGTGGATCACATTCACGAGCTCTTCATCGTCGGCCTGCGCCTGACCCAATCACCAACGCAGAATGCCGACGCACTTGCCGGCTTGTTCACCGGCCACCGATTCAGCCGCGGCTTCGCCTTCGTACCGCAGAACACGCCGACGAATAACAGCGTCACTGGCGGCTCTGGGCTGCCGTCGCGGACAGCGCGCATCGAGGCCGCATTCGATCTTGAGAGGCGCCCGCGCGCGTTCACTCAGGGCCTGGCCGCCAACGGCACGTCGGCGGCCCGTGCGTTTGGTGTCGCAGCTGACGTCTTCGCGCCAATGCCGGCATCAGGTGCAACGTCCGCAATCGCGAACGAACCAGACGGTTTCGAGCCCGAGATGGCTGGGGCCATGCAAACCGCGTTGTGGCAGGTCACGATCGGGCCTGCGCTCGAAGATTTCCTGGCACTGCCCGAGTCGCGCGCGGAGGTCGCCAGAAATTTCTTTCGAGCGAATGTGCGCGCGGCCGGACCGGTGCCGGCCTTACGCGTGGGGCGCCAGCCGTACGGCGTGTTGCCGGTCACCTCGCTCAGCGAATT
>DATCXH010000465.1:0-4540 GCA_036565925.1 Vicinamibacterales bacterium | reverse complement strand
CGTGCGTACTTCGCGCTGAGTTCTTGAATCTCGGCGCGATCCTGCGGGGTCAACGTGCCCTGCGCCGACAACACCGGCGAGGCCAGTGCTGCGAGCAGCGTGGCCACTGACAAGAGACAAGCAATACGCATCAACGTTCCTCGTTCACTGCTGACCGCGACCCGCTCCGCGACCTGCCCCTGCGGCGGGCGGAGGCTGCACATCGACACGCGATGGCGTGAACGTGCGGGTCTTGAACTTCCAGCCCTGCGGCGTCTTCACATACTCGTCGTCATAGCGCCCGCCCAGCGCGATCCGCCCGGGATTGCCGTTCTCTCCGATGTCGATGATCACGGCGTACTCACGGCCAGTCGCGCCGCCGGGAGCGGGCTCGATGACGTGGTTGGTGATGAAGTGCCGAACGTAGTTGGCGCCGCGCGGTTGTGTGTTCGCGAGCGCCATCAAATTCTCGCGGCCCTCGGTGCGCGGACGGGCGAACACGGCGCCGGGCGCGAAAAGACTCGCGTACGTCGCACCATTGTCGGTATTGCCGTCGAGACCGTAGGGATAGTTCGACACCAGCTGCTGGATGTCGATGTAGTCCTGCGGCGTCAGTGCCGGCGTCGCCGGCGAACTTCGCTGCTGGGCACGCACGATCGCGCCGGCAGCAATGACCCCGGTGACAAGGCCAAGGACGATGAAGGTTCGGGTCCGGCTAAAGCCGCCCGCCTTCGCGCGAAGCGCTTCGGCGAGGTCTCGCCGTCGCGTTGGCGGAGGCGAAGACACTACTTCGAGGGCCATGTGTCCACCTTCGATTCCCAATACGTCCGTTTCTTGAACCGCCACCCGACGTTCGTCTTTTCGTACACGTCCTCGTAATGACCGCCGTGGTTCACCCCGTTCGGTGTCCCGACGACACCGACGTCGAGCATCACGACGTAGACGCGGCCAGTCGCACTCTCGACGCCGGAGCCCTGTCGAGACGCCGGCCCCAAGTCCTGTCGGGGCGCCGGCGCGATCACGTGATTCATCGTGAAGTGACGCTGATGGGTCGGACCGCCCCTCGGTGTGCGAGCCAGCGCCGCCAATACGTCGCGGCCTTGATACGACCGCCCGTCAGGACCCTGGTTCATGCCGACAAACACACCATCCGGCGTAAAGAGATCGGCATACGCGTAGCCGTAGTTGTCGCCACCATCGAGCGCCCACGCATACTTGCGAACCAACTGTTGAATCTCGATGTAGTCCTGTGCGGCAAGCGCGGCTCGTCCGGGGGCAGACGACGCCGGTTGCGCGGCGGGCAACACGGTCAACACGCACATCGCGACGATCGCAATGCCGACCGCGGTGGTCACCCCGTTGCCGCCCCACGTCATGGCACTACGCGCGCGAGAGCTGGTCATCGCGTCTCCCGACCGTTGCGGTGTCATCGATGTTTTGGGCGCCCAATGATGCACGTTGAGAGGGCGGGCCAACATCCCCTGATTGGGGGGGGATGCTTGGCTCTTGGCTCTTGGCTTTGCGCGTGGCCGTATCCGTTGCGAGTTGCTACCGAATGTGAATGATGCCGCGTCGCAGCGCTTCCGCCAGTGCGGCGGTGCGATCGTGCACGTTGAATTTCTGGAAGATGCTCTTGATGTGAGCGCTGGCCGTGTCGCCGCTGATGCCCAGTGCCGCAGCGATCTCCTTGTTTCGCTTCCCCGTCGCCAGCAGTTCGAGGACCTGCGACTCGCGGAACGTCAGCGTCGGCTGACTGGCGCGTTGTTCGAGCACGGCGGCGATCTCCGGAGGAATGGCGCGACGGCCGGAGTGGACTTCGCGGATCACGCGAATCAGATCGTCGGGCAATGTGTCCTTGAGGAGATACCCCATCGCGCCTGCAGCAATCGCCCGATGAATGTCCTCATCGCCGTGGTACATCGTGAGCACGACGATGCGCGCGTCGGGCTGGTGGCCGCGTATGGCCTGGATCGCCTGCACGCCGGTCATCGTCGGCATCTCGAGATCCATCAGCGTCACGTCGGGCCGATACTTCAGGAACTGTGCAACGGCCTGTTCGCCATCGCTGGCCTGCGCCACGACTGTCATGTCCGGCTGCACCCCGACGATGCGGGCAATGCCTTCGCGCATGAGGCGGTGATCGTCAACGCAGAGCACGCGGATCGCGGGGTGTGTCGGCATTCTATTCGAGTTATTCGGCCATCACTGGCACCGAGGTTTCGATCGTCGTGCCACGGCCGGGACTGCTGATGATATCGAGGCGACCACGCACGCGCGCGGCGCGCTCGCGCATGGTGAGCAGACCCAGATGGTGGCCGGTGGTCGTCGCCGCTTCGTGCTCATCCGGCACGAAGCCACGACCGTCGTCGGAGATGCGCAGCAGGATGCGGTCGTCCTCGAAGCTCAGAGCAATGCGCACCACTGTCGCGCGACCGTGGCGAACGGCGTTGTTCACCGACTCCTGTGCAATGCGCAACAACTGCATTTCAGCGTCGGCCGAGGATGACTGCGGGCGGCCGGTCATCGAGAACTCGGTGACGACGCCCTTCGACCGCGTCGTGTGCTCGGCCAGATCGCGCAGCGAGTCCACCAGCGCACGCGGTTTCAACGAGGTATTTCGCAGTTCGAGGATCGATTCGCGCGCTTCGCGCAGGCAGTGGCCGACCTGACGACGAAGCCGGCGTAACCCGTCGCGCGCCGGCGACTGCGAGTCATCGAGCTCTGTGGCGATCGTCTCGAGCTCGACGCCAATGGCGGCGAGACTCTGCAGCAGCGTGTCGTGAATCTCGCGACTGACCCTGGCGCGTTCGGCGAACACCAATGCGTATTGATTGCGAACGGCGCGCAGGCGGAGATACCACGCCGCCGCAAGCAGCAGCGCCGTGCCGACAATCGCCAACGTGATGAAACGCGGTGTGCGATAGAACGGGGGCGACACCGAGAATGCCCATCGCGCCGCTTCCGTCCACTCGCCGTTGGCCGTCGTGCTGACGCGGAACAAGTAATTCCCCGCCGGCACATTGGTAAACGTGGCCTCACGCGCGCTCCCCGCATATACCCACTCGTCGTTGACGCCCTCGAGCATGTAGCGGAATCGCAACTTCGCCGCCGACGTGAGGTTCGCGGATCCATATTCGATCCGCAATGTAGACGTGCCGGACGGCAACGAGAGATCGCGTGCTGGCGTGATCGAACGGCCGTCGGCGGTCACGTTCTCGATGCGCGGTGGCATCGGGCGTCGACTGGATGGAAGTCGACGCGGATCAATCACCGCCATGCCGAGACCAGTGGCGACCCACAGGCGCCCGTCGTTGCCGCGCACGCCGCCGACTCCGGCCTGCCACGTCTGCGAGCCCTGTTGCAGGCCATCCGTCTCGTCGTAGAGCGCGTATTCGAGCTGGTGCGACGGGTTCGCGGCGACTTTGTCTACTTCAGCGGGATCAAAACGAATCACCGCCGCGCCGGAATTCACGCCCACCCAGATGTAGCCTTCGGCGTCCTCGATGAGAACGGGCACGAGATCGGCAATCGGCGCGTTCTCGTGAGTGATGGACGTGAGCCTGCCGTTCTGGAAGCGGCTCACGCCGGATGTCGTACTGAGCCAGACCCCGCCACGCCGGTCCTCGGTGATGGCGAGCACAGTCCCGCGCGGAAGTCCTTCACGTGGCCCGAAGAAACGAAACTTCCCCGAGTCGTACACCGCGGCACCAGCCGTCAGCAGACCGAGCCATACGCGACCCTGGCTGTCGGTGAAGATCGACTGACAGGCCTTGTTCGCGAGGTCCGTCTCTTTATCGAATCGCGAGACGTTCTCGCCGTCCCACGTCATCACGCCCTTCAGCGCCGTGCACAGCCACAGCCGCTCCTGCGTGTCGGTGGTGAGCGCCATGACGCGGCTCGAACGAATCACCTCCGGGACGGCAACGTCCTGCAGGGTGTTCCCGACCAGCTTGCCGATCTTCTGCCCGCCGGCGACCCACAGTGTGCCCCGCCGATCAGTGTGCAGCGCCATCGTCTGGGCGATGTTGAACGACGTTCGCGACGGCCCCACGAATCGATTGAGCGCGTGCCCTGTGGCCACCCACACGCTGCCGTCGCTGCCGACGGCCGCCGTCCGCACGCCGTCGTTGGTGAGGCCTTGCAACTGGCCGACACTCGCGAACGATCGCTCTGACAGGCGAATCAATCCACCTCTCATGCCCACCCAGATGTTGCCTTCGCGATCTTCGAAGAGTGAACGCGGCGATCCCGCGAGTCGATGCTCGTACTCGTAGCGTTCGACGATCGGCGCAGAATCGAGTGGATTCCGCACGCGGAGGAGCCCCCCGCCGAATGCGGCAACCCAGATCTGATTACGACTGTCGCGCATGAGCCGCCAGGCTCCAGCCGGCAATCGAATATCGCGTTCGTGTTGCGGTGCCGTGTGCGAGGCGAGCTTGCGGACGATGTCGCGTGCATCGGTCACCCAGATCGCGCCGTTGGCGTCTTCGGTGAGGCTCTGCACGTTGGTGGCGGATGCGTCCACCAGCTGTAACGACTCGCCGGTACGCCGGTAGACGCC
>DATCXH010000845.1:0-5839 GCA_036565925.1 Vicinamibacterales bacterium | reverse complement strand
TGTGCGTATGGACGAGTTCACAGGGCAATCCTACCGCGAGCCCGAGGTCAGATCCATTCGCGCAACTGTTCTATTTCTTCAGCGAACACACATCTCGATGCGGCTGAACGAGCGCGCGCGGCCTACCTCACGCTCGTCTCTAACGCGAACGACATCGGCGTCTCCTCGGCACGACTCGACACGGCACGCAGACGGCCACCGGCGTCGCAGATCCGCAGTACGTCTGCAGACCGCGTCAGGTCGTTGAGCGAGTTGTTCAGGAAACGATCTGAGGGAGGTAAGGGCGAGGAAGCCTCGCCCTTACGATGGACGGTCCGCCTAAGGGCGGACGCGACGATTTACGCGGTGGGGGTGGCCTCGCCGCCTTCTTTTACGACACGAACCTTCAGTGGCACGGTGACCTCTCGATGCAGCTTGAGCGGCACGGTGTGCTCGCCGATCGCCTTGATCGGCTCAGGCAGAATCAGCTTGCGCCGATCGATCTCGAAGCCCTGCGTCTTGAGATAGTCGGCGATGTCCACCGCAGTCACCGAGCCATACAACTGCTCGGTGTCACCCACTCGGCGTTCGATCGCGATGTCAATGCTGGTCAAACGCGCGGCGATGCCTTCAGCCTGGGCCTTCTCCGACGCCTCGCGCGCTTCGACGATCTTCCGCTCGCGCTCGACGTGCCGTTTGTTGCCCTCGGTCGCCGGCAACGCCAGCTTCCGCGGCAACAAGTAGTTGCGCGCGTAGCCGTCGGCGACCTTGACAATCTCGCCGCGCTTGCCAACGTTGTCGACGTGAGTTCTCAGAATGACTTCCATGGCTTACTCCGTCGTGTACGGGATCAGCGCCAGCTGGCGCGCCCGCATGATCGCCGTCCGCAGCTTTCGCTGGTGCAGCGCGCAGGTCCCTGAAATACGCCGCGGCAGCACCTTGGCGCGCTCGGGCACGAACGGCATCAGGAGCTTCACGTCCTTGTAGTTGATGTCGTCGATTTTGTCTGAGCAGAACTTGCAGACCTTGCGACGACGGAACATCGGCCGGCGCTGGCCGTCCTTGCCCTGCTGCGACGCGCCGCCCGTCTTGCCGCGGCCACCGAAACTCTTCTTGCCGTTCATCGCAGCTCCTCCCCGCCCATGTCGAAGCGATCGTCACGATCGTCATCCGGTTCACCGCGCTGGCCTTCACCGGGCTGGCGATCCGGCGGCAATCCGCGCGCCACGCGGCGGCGGCGCGATGTCTCGCTGCGCCGATCGCGCGTCCGATCGACGACCGCCTGCTCCTCGTCCACACGCACGACGAGATGGCGGATGACGAGATCGGTGACCTTGAGACGACGGTCGATCTCTTTCATCAACTCGCCGTCGCCGTTGATCACTTCGAGGACGTAGGTGCCTTCCTTGTGGCGGCCGATTTCGTAGGCGAGCTTGCGACGGCCCCAGTTATCGGTCTTCTCCAGCTGACCGTTCATGCGCTGCACGATCGCCTCGACCTGCGTGTGCACTTCGGTCACCTGCTCGTCTGTCGCGTCAGGCGACACGACATACACGAGTTCATACTTCCTGCTCATACGGTCTCCTTCTGGACTACGGCCGCCCTTCTCTCGTCCGCCTGAAAGCGGACACTACACGGGTGGCAAGGAGTCAATCAACATCGGATGCGTCAGCATCCGCGGATGCCGGGGCACCCGGGTTGTACGCGTTCATCACTTTCGAGATGCCTTCCGCGGCAAACATCTCGGCGGCATCCGCCGCCCGCGTGATGAGCGATTCGAGCTCGGCCTGTTCGCTTCGCTCGAACCGTGCGAGCACGTGATCGGCCAGATCGCGCCGGCCGTCTCCGCGCCCGACTCCCAGCCGAAGCCGGGAGAATTCCGTGGTCCCGAGCCGCTCGATGATCGACTTGAGACCGTTGTGCCCGCCCGCTGATCCGCGGGCTCGTGCACGCAACTTTCCAAATGGCAACGCCGCTTCGTCCACCACTACCAACAACTCGTCGTGGGCGACGTTGAAGTAGCGAACCAGGCCGGCGACCGAGTCGCCGCTGTTGTTCATGTAGGTCAGCGGCTTCGCCAGCATTAGTGGCTCGGCGCCGAACCGTTTGCCGATCAACGTCTCGGCGATCTGCGACGGCCCCGCGGCCCAATCGATCCCGTAGCGCCGTGCGAGTTCGTCTACAACGAGGAACCCAACGTTGTGGCGCGTGTCCCGATACTCCCGACCGGGGTTGCCGAGACCGACAATAAGCTTCACGTTGTTCAGGCGGATCTAAAGATCCGCCTCTACGAGACTCGCCGCTACTTCTTGTCCTTCGTGGCTTCTTCCTTCTCGTCGGTCTTGCCCTTCTTGATGACCTCGGGCTCGGACGGAGCCGCTGCTCCCGCGGCGCCGGGTTCCGCCGTCGCCGCTGCCGGCTCCTCTTCGGCCTTCGGCATCACGATGTGCACGAGCATCGTCTCGCCGTCGCTGACCGCTTTCCACTTCGGGTCGACTGGCAGGTCGCGCAGGCGGATCGATTCGTGGAGCATCAACTCGCTGACGTCAACGGTGATGTTCTCGGGAATGTCAGTCGGCAGGCACTCGACCTCGATCTCGCGGGTGACGAAGTCGAGGAGACCGCCCTGCTGCTTCACACCCTTCGATTCGCCCTTCACCACCACCGGCACGGTGACGACAATCGCCTTGTCCATTGCCAGCTGGTAGAAGTCGGCATGGAGCAAACCGTGGGTGATCGGATCGAGCTGATACTCGCGCACCATGACGCGCGCCTCGGAGCCGTCCAGCTTCAGGTTGATCAGCGTGTTCGCACCAGAGTCAGAGTGCAGGATCCGCAGCACCGCCTTGGGATCCACGGCGACGGCAACACCTTCCGGTGCCTTGCCTTCTTTGGCGGGTCCGTAGAATACGGCGGGAATCTTGCCGCCAGCACGAAGCCGATTCGCTTCGTTCTTGCCCCGACCTTCTCTCTTTTCCGCTACAAGCGTCGCATCCATATCTGATTCCTGATTCCTGATTCCTATACAAACAGCGAAGACACTGACGTTTCTTCGTGAATATTCCGTATGGCCTGTCCGAGCAGCCGCGCCACCGACAGGACCATGATCTTGCGGCACTGCTGTGCCGCTCCGTTCAGCGCGATCGTGTTGGTGACGATCAGCTGATCGATCGGCGAATCCTCGATGCGCGCAATCGCCGGCCCCGACAGCACGCCATGCACCGCACACGCAAACACGCGCTCGGCACCTGCCTGCTTGAGGCCGAGCGCAGCTTTCTGAATCGTGCCGGCGGTGTCGATGATGTCGTCCTGCAGGATGCAGGTACGACCTTCGACATCGCCGATCACGTTCATCACCTCGGCCGTGCCTTCCTCATTACGCCGCTTGTCGACGATGGCGAGCTCGGCGCCGAGCCGCTTCGCATACGCACGCGCACGTTCTGCGCCGCCCGCATCGGGCGACACGATGGTCAGGTTCGGGAAGTTCAGCCGCGAGCAGTACTCAATGATCACCGGCGCCGCAAACAGGTGATCGACCGGAATATCAAAGAACCCCTGAATCTGCGCCTTGTGCAGATCCATCGTCAGCACGCGATTGGTGCCGGCGGCACTCAGCAGGTTGGCAACCAGCTTGGCCGAGATCGGCACACGCGGCTTGTCTTTGCGATCCTGCCGCGCGTATCCGTAGTACGGCACGACCGCGGTAATGCGCGCCGCCGACGAACGGCGAAACGCGTCAATCATCACCAGCATCTCCATGAGGTGCTGGTCCACCGGATTCGACGTCGGTTGCACGATGAAGACATCCGCGCCGCGGATGTTTTCGTCGATCTGAAACGACACCTCGCTGTCCGGGAATCGCCGCAGGCTGCACTTGCCCAACGGAATCCCGAGACAGTCAGCAATCTCCTTTGCCAACTGCGGGTGGGCGCTACCGGAAAAAACCTTCAGGTCGCCAAACCCGGTTGACAACAGACCTTCACCGCTGAGGGATCGCTTCATGCAAACGTCGCCTAGTCCGCCTGGCCTGCCAATCCGCTTCGCGCTGCGCGGCTACGGCGGACAAGCCGACTTGGCCTGCCAACCGAAGCTCGTTCAATCGCATGGCAACCTTCACTCGCATCCATGAGCGAAGGTTGGTTGGGGCGGGAGGATTCGAACCTCCGAATACGGGATCCAAAGTCCCGCGCCTTACCGCTTGGCCACGCCCCACCGCGTAGGAGCCGCTCGCCTACGGTGGCGCAAACCCTTAGTGTAGTCGAGACTTGGCGATTCCGGCAAGGCTCAGCGGTTTGGCTCCGCTGCGCAGCGCCCTTGGTTGACTTCGCCGTGCGTACTCTCCTCGGCCAAGCGACTCGGTCATTAACACCCGCCAGGCCGAACCCGAGAGCTTCTCCACCGCGGTCTGAGCCTCGGAACGTTGTTGGAAAAGGCCAAATACCGTCGATCCACTGCCCGACATGGCGGCAGCCAGGGCGCCGGCTCGTTTGAGCGCGGTCTTCATCTGATCGATTTCAGGGTGATGGCGGGCGATCGGGGCTTCGAGGTCGTTGATCATCTGCGCCGCACGCGACGGCCACGGCCCGGGGACATGCTGGGCCTCGCGAACGATCGGACCCCGGGCCTGGCTTCGTTCGGCGTCGTACCAGCCGTACGCATCGGGGGTCGAGACGCCGAAGCCGGGCACGAGCAGCACGATCCAGTGGCGTGGCAGGTCGGCAAGGGGATAGATCTCGTCGCCACGTCCGAGCCCGAGCGCGGTGCCGCCCGAGAGGAAGAACCCGACGTCGGCGCCAAGCGTGGACGCGACATCCATCAACTGATTCGGACGAACCGGCACACCCCAGGCCTGCGTCAGGCCGAGCAGCGTTGCCGCGGCATCCGTGCTGCCGCCGCCGAGACCACCCTGCAAAGGGATGCGCTTCTGAATCCGCACGAGCACGTCGCGCACGGGACCATCGCGTCGCAGCGATCGCCACAGTGCGTCGGCGGCGCGCCACACGAGATTCGCTCGATCGAGTGGAACCCCGGCCGCGTCGCACTCGATCGCAAACGGTCCGTCGCGGGGAATGCATTCGATTGTGTCGTGCAGCGCCAGCGACTGAAACACCGTGCGCAACTCGTGGAATCCGTCGGGCCTCGTGCCCAGCACGCGCAGGTCGAGATTGATCTTGGCGTGGGCGCGAACGGTCATCGCGCGCGGGCGCACGCGCCTGCCAGGCACTCCGTTGAATCTGCTCGTCAACGCTTTATCCGGATCTCGAACAATCGGGACCAGAGCTTTCCGGTGACGAACAACCGATCGCGCGCCGCATCGTAGGCAATCCCGTTGAGAACATCGTCGGTCCCGGAGCGCGCTGGACCGCGGATGCCGGACAGATCGAGCCACGCCGTCACGCGGCCGGAGTCGGGCGCGATGATCGCAATGCGATCGGTGAGCCACACGTTGGCGAACACCTCACCCTTGACCCACTCGAGCTCATTGAGATTCTCAACCGGTTTGTCGCCGTCCTTGACGGTCACGCGGCCCGTCTCTCGAAACGTTTCCGGATCGAGAAAACGGAGCGCCGGCGTGCCATCGCTCATGATCAAACGACGCGGATCGTGTGTGAGTCCCCACCCCTGGCCGGTGTAGTCGAAGGTGCGCTGAAGGGCGAACGTCGACAGGTCGTAGACGAATCCGATCTTCGTCGTGTAGGTGAGCTGAATGAGCCGATCGCCCCAATCGGTCATCCCTTCAGCGAAGTAGCGTCCATCGACACTGATTCGCTGGAGCACCTCACCGGTCTCGAGCCGCACCTTCCGAACACTCGACCTGCCGTTCAGTCCGGTGCTCTCGTAGAGAACGCCGTCGCGAATG
>DATCXH010000295.1:0-2762 GCA_036565925.1 Vicinamibacterales bacterium | reverse complement strand
AGTGCGTATTGGCGCGAAGAGCTCGAGACGATCGATTACATGATCGACGCGTCTCCGCTCATTCTCCGGAAGCTCCGTCACCACGCGTTTCACATCACCGGCATTCGTCCGTACGACTATCGGTCAAAGGGCGACAATCGTCGCGAATACTTCGAGGCGCGTCTCAACGCGCTGCGCGCACTGGGTGGTGACAGTCTTCTCGTCCCCGAGTCGCCGGCGCTCGGTGGATTCGGATTCGATATCGGTGGGCGGCTCTTCAATGTTGACACGTTGAAGTTCTACGAAGTGCTGATCGGCATGGAGCGCGGCGGCGTGCTGCCGGCGCTTCGTCAGCGCCAGCGTCCAGTCGTCTGCGAAATCGGCGCGGGGTGGGGCGGCTTCGCCTATCAGTTCAAGACGCTGGTCCCGAATTCGACCTACGTCATCGTCGACTTTCCCGAGTTGTTCCTGTACTCGGCGACGTATCTCGGGACTGTCTTTCCAGAAGCGCGGCTGGCGTTTGTCGGCGCTGGTGGCGAAGCGGCGGATGTGGCGCGCACGCGCGGCGACGCCGATTTCGTGTTCGTGCCACAGGCACTTGCTGGCCGCGACACGATCGGCCAGCTCGATCTCGTCGTGAACATGGTGTCGTTCCAGGAGATGACCGACGCCCAGGTTCGCCGCTACGCTGACATCGCCGCGTCGGCCGGGTGCCCGTTCGTCTACAGCTTCAATCGCGAACGCTCGGCTTACAACACGGAGTTGATCAGGGTCAGTGATGCGCTGGCCGAACGCTATCGGCTCACCGAAGTGCCAGTGCTCGAGAGTGACTACACCAATGCGATGAAGCGCATGCCGAAAGCGGGCAAGGTGCAGGAGCGATCGGAGTTCAACTACCGGCACCTCGTCGGGCGACTCGATCCGTCGTCGGTAGGGCGCGTCCTCTCGGACGCGGCGGTCGGCGCGTCGGTTGGCCCGTCCAACCAGCCTCCGCTCTTCGAGCTACGGCGGTCCGCCGAAGCCTTGGCGAAGGCGGAAAAGACGGGACCGACGGGAAGTGGCGGCGTTGTGCTGGGCATGACGCTCTACAACAACGCGCGTCATCTGCCCGAAGCGATCGAGTCACTCCTCGCGCAAACGCATGGCGACTTCACGCTCGTTCTTCTCGACGATGCCTCCGCGGATGAGACGGAGTCGATTGCGCGAACGTACGTGTCGGGCGACGCGCGGGTCAAATACTTCAAACACGACAGCCGGCAGGCGATGATCGCTACGTGGCGCGACGTCGTGCAGATCGCGATGCGCGAGTGTCCGACGGCCGAGTACTTCGCATGGGTCAGCGATCACGATCGCTGGCATCCGCGTTGGCTCGAGCGGTTGCTCGGTGAGCTCGAGACGGATCCTGATGCCGTCCTCGCATATCCGATCACGCGGCGCATCGATCCAACCGGCGTCGAGCTCGACAAAGGGCCACGTCTCTTCGACACAGTCGGCTGCGCCGACCTGCGTGCACGCTGGCGTCATATGTGTCATGCCGCGGTCGCGGCAGGCGACATGGTGTACGGCCTGATGCGCGTCCGTGCGCTCGATAAGGCCGGCATCTTCCGCCGCGTGTTGCGCCCCGATCGCCTGCTTGTCGCCGAGCTGATGCTGTACGGCGGTGTGCGACAAGTACCCGAAGCGCTCTGGTTCCGCCGCGACTCTGGTGCGGCGAGTGTCGACCGGCAACGGCACACACTGGTGCTTCCCGGCGACGAGCCGAAATGGTTCCACTCACCACCCTGGTGGCAGCACTCGATCCTCTTGTGGAATCACTACGCGGTGCCGGAACCGCCGCCGCTCGCCATCTCGCGCAACGCATGGCGCGGCATGCTGCTGCGGTACGCGCTCACGTATGGATGGAAGCATTTCCGCAAGACCGAGACGTCGCACGCGGTCGTTCGTGGGTACGACAACGTCATCTGGACCAAGAAGATCACCAAGCACTACTGGCATCACGCGGTCTACAACCTGCTGATCGGCAGCCGCGCCGCCTGGGGAAAGACGCGTCGATTCGGCCGCCGCGCTGTCTATGAGGTGCTCATGCTGACCCATCGGCTCGGCCTGCGCGGTCGAGGGAAAGCGCCGTCGCGATGAGCGTGTTCGGGCGAGCGTTGGATCTCGTCGGCCGCGCGCTGCACCGCGTTGTCCACCCGCAGCACGTGGAAGAGAAGGCCACGCTGCAGAAGATCTCGCGCGCGGTCACTGCGGGCGCCTCGTCGGAGCGGGAGCAGCTCGAACGCGTGAGCAAACAGATCAGGGGCTTGTCGAAGCGGCTGGAAGGCCTTGCCCAGGACCGTGATCTGCGCGCGCTCCATCGCGACATGGTGGACCTTCGCTACGCGTCGGCACGCCAGCGCCAGATGATTTCGCAGGGCTTGATGTTTGCGAAGTGGCAGGAGGAGCGACGCGAAGAAGAACGGCGAATCGCGCGGCGCATTGCCACGTTGGCGCAGGAGAACCGGACCGTCCTCGTCGGTCCCTGGTCCGGAGAAGTCGGCTTCGAGCTGCTCTACTGGATTCCGTTCGTCGCGTGGGCGCTCAAGCAGGCCTCGGTCTCGCCTGACCGGGTCGTGGTCGTATCACGAGGCGGGCCGGCGTCATGGTATGCCCACGTCGGCAGTCGATATGTTGATCTGCTGTCGCACGTCACGCCCAGCGAATTCCGCGCCCGGACGGAGCAGGCCAAGAAGCAGCGGACGATCGGACCGTTCGATCGCGAGATGGTGCGGGCGATCATTCGT
>DATCXH010000837.1:0-6795 GCA_036565925.1 Vicinamibacterales bacterium | reverse complement strand
AGTGCCTTCAGCGACCCACTCTTCAGACGATGCTCCGCGTCGATACGTCGCTCCTTCGACAAGCTGCCGTGGTGGGCAGTAACGACATCGTCGCCCAGCCGATCGGACAGATGACGCGCCACGCGTTCCGCCAACCGTCGCGTGTTCACGAACACGAGCGTCGTCTTGTGTGCACCGATGAGTGTGGCGAGACGGTCGTAGTACTCCTGCCAGACTTCCTGAGCCATGACCGCGGTCAGCGGCGAAGGCGGCACCTCAATGGCGAGGTCCATCGCACGCCGGTGCCCCTCGTCTATCACGACGCACTCGCCGCGCGAGTCGTCGTTGCCGACCAGGAATCGGGCGACATCGTCGATCGGTTTCTGCGTCGCCGATAGCCCGATGCGTTGGAGCCCAGGCTTCGCGCGTCGCGTTACGGCGGGCAGGCGCTCGTCCGACTCGGCCATGGGCGCCGTACCGCAAGGCGCGGAGGCGGCGCACACCGCCTCCAGGCGTTCGAGCGTCAACGCGAGATGGGAACCGCGGCGCGTGCCAATCACCGCGTGAATCTCATCGACGATCACGGTGCGGACGTTGCGCAGCATGTCCCGGCTGCGTTCGGCCGTCAGCAGCAGATACAACGACTCCGGCGTCGTGACGAGGATGTGCGGCGGCGTCTTCAGCATCGCCGCTCGCTCCGAGGAGGTCGTATCGCCCGTCCGCACTGCCGCGGTCAGGCGTGGCACCTCGATGCCGGCCTCCTCGCCGAGCCGGCGGATACCGCGCCGCGGCTCGGCCAGGTTCTTGTGGATGTCGGCGCTCAACGCCTTGAGTGGCGAGACGTACACCACCCGCACTTCGTCGGGAAGCGGCGACGCGCAGCCATCGCGGACCAGCTCGTCGATCGCGGTCAGAAACGCCGCGAGCGTCTTGCCCGATCCGGTCGGCGCGGCGATGAGTGTGTGACGGCCGGATCGAATCGCGTCCCATCCGCGACGCTGCGCGGAGGTGGGCTCACCAATCGATTCAAGGAACCAGCGTGAGACGAGTGGATGGAAACCGGAGAGCATGGTGCACGAACCCGGGGTGTGTCCCTGCATCATATCGCGTCACTGCCGGCTGGAGCCGCTTGTCGACAACTGAGGGCACAATAACGGTGATGGTACTGCTGTTCGTGGCGATCGGTGTGCTCGTCACCGCTCACCTCGCGCCATTCCCTTTTCTCTTCGACGTGACCGACGACACCGTCTGGCGCATGCCACGCACGGGGCACCCTACGATCTATCTGACGTTCGACGATGGCCCTAACCCGACGGCGACGCCGGAACTGCTCGACGTGCTCGCCCGTCATCAGGTCCGCGCGACGTTCTTCGTCATCGACAAGCACATCACGGATGAGACGCTGCCGATCGTGCGCCGCACGTTCGAAGAGGGCCACGCCGTCGCGGTCCATTGGCACTCGCGCGATCTGATGTTCAAGAGCCCCTCGTCGGTGGCGAGCACGATCCAGCAGGTAGCGGCGAGGCTGGAGCGTGAGACCGGTCATCAGACGTGCCGCGCCTTTCGTCCACACGCTGGGCAACGCAGCATCCCGATGATCATGGGCGCGGCTCGCATTGGATACCGCGTGGTCGGATTCGGCTGGATGGCGTTCGACTTCAACTGGTTCAAAGCGCGCAACGCCGATGACCTGGTGCCGCGGTTCACCCGCCTCGCGTCCCCTGGCACCATCATCGTGATTCACGATGGTCACCACAAGAATCCGCGCGCGGATCGACGCTACGCGGTCGAGACGGTCGATCGCCTGATCCCGGAGTTGCGAGCGCGTGGCTTCGAGTTCGGGACGATATGCTCCTGATGTCAACGCCCACTGCCAATTCCCAACTCTCAGCCACTCCCAAGTTCAAACAACCTGGATTGATGCGTGTTGTTGGGCGTTGGAAGCTGGAAGTGTCCGGCAGTTGGAAGTTGGTCGTGGGGACTGGTTCAAAAGCCGACTCGGAATCCGAAATCAGTTTGCCATTCGGGTCTGGGACCATCGAGGGAACGAATGACCGCGAACTCGAATGGAAGACCACCCGCATTCATCCGGATGCCGCCGCCGATGCTGCTGATTCCGGTGGTCCCTTTACGCTGCGGGAGGTCCAGGCCAGGAGGTTGTGCTCCTGACCAGACCAACCCGCCATCAGCGAATAGGAACCCATCGGCCGGAAGCCAGCCATATTCGATCTGTCGCGAGAACATCCCCAAGAGCGGGAAGCGCACCTCCACGTTGGTGACGAGCAGGCGGCTGCCGAGCAACTCTTCACCGCAGACGCGCGTCGGGTCGGGCGGACAGTACCGCAAATCCAATCGGTGCCCGCGTACGAACGACGCCGATCCGAGGAAGCTGGTCATGAGCCGAGCGTCATCAGCATCGGGACCGTATCGCGCTGAATGCAACACTCGCAGGGCGAGCGAGTACGGTTTGACCGGCATCAAGTAGCGGCGATAGTCGGCGAGCACGCGCGCGTAGGAGAGGTCACCGACAGCCGGCGTGATCTCGAGACGATACCGCGACCCGAGCAGCGGACCAGTGAGCCCGAACACGGTCGTGTCGTGCACCAGCGCGGCACCGACTTCAGCGACCGTTGTCGGCTCGCCACCAGACGAGGTGATCCGTTCGGTCGATAGCACCTTGCCCGTGATCGGCGACGAGATCTGCGAGCGCAGCTCGCGGTGGTACATCGCCTGGCGCACCCCGGCGGTCAATTCGAGCCGGAGACCGCGATCGAACGGATACGCCAGCAATCCCGCGACGCGGAACTGCATGCGCTGCAAGTAATCACTCTGCTGGAGCAGCGCCGGCTCGCCGTCGTGCTCCACTTCCCCAAAGCGACGATAGCGGCGGAGCCCAGGTACGAGTTCCCCGACCGCACCCCAATTCCATCGCCGTTGCTGGTTGAGAAACCTGAACTCGAACGCAGAGTCACGCAGGTGGTTTCCGACCTGCAATCCTGCGGCAAGGCGACGCTCGCCGAGCATGTCACCGAACATCAGCGCGCCACCGGCGCGCACGAAGGTGCCGAACGGTCCGCCGCCCGAGCTCATATAGGGCTGCCCGATCGTCTCGAGCGACATCCGCGGTGAATACGCTCGCGTACCGAGCGCGGTGAGGTCAGGCAGGCCCGTCAGCTGATCGGCTCTGACGCGATCGACGAGTCCACGCGAGGCGATAACGCCCTCCACCGGCTTCCCGGCTGGGGCGGGCGGCGGCGTGATGGTCTCGCGCGCCGCGGTGGTTGACGCGTCGAAGACCACGAGCTGAGGCCGGCCGCGCGCGTACAGTGTGTACGCGACGATCGGAGCAGCAGCGGCCACAGAGAGCGCCGGGCTGGTCGAGATCACACCACTCACGCCGGTATGTACGCTGGTCAGACGCTCGATGTAACCGGTCGTCTGCGACGATGGAAGTGTGACGCGATACACATTCGCGACGCCAGCGCCGTCGCCGATGAAATAGATGGCGTCGTCGTTGGGCGACCACTGCGGGTTCAGTTGTGCACCGATGTCGGGGACGTCCACGCGACGAATCGCGTTCGTGTCGACATCGAAGAGCGCCAGTTGCGGGCGGCCAAAGGTCATCGACTCGACGTTGCTCGAAAAACGTTCGCTCGCAAACGCCAGCGTGTGTCCGTCGTGCGACCACGAGGGTTGCAGATCGGCGGGCGCATCGTCAGTGAGTTGGCGAAGCGTGTTCGTCGAGAGGTTGAACACATACAGATCGGTGAATCCGCCTGACAGGGCCGAGAAGGCGATCGACTTGCCGTCCGGGGACCACGTGGGCGTGAGGATCTGTCCCAGTGTGTCGAACACCAGCTCGCGGTTCTCTCGACCTTCGCGCATCGGGACCAGCATCAGCGTGGCGTGCCCCTGACGCACAGCCGGGAACGCGAACCAGTCACCTTCAGGACTCCACGTGCCAGTGGAGCGGAGTGCCTGCAGACTGTCGAATCGCGCGCTCGCGGCTGTGGTGGCGAGCTTGCGAATCACCTGACCGCCTTTGACGTCGACGAGGAACAGATCGAGCGACAGTCGATCGCGCTCGGAGAAAAAGACCGCGCGCTTGCCATCGGGGCTGAGCGACGGGGCCAGTTGCATACCGGTGCGGGTCCACAGCTCCGGACGATCGGCGCCACGCGGTGCGCCATAGACGCGAAACACGCTGCGCCGAAATTCGGTATGCAAGGCGTCAAGGTCCATACCGGTGGCGTAACGCATGCGGTCCTGCAGGCGGCGATTCTTCTTGTCCGGCTTCAGCGCTTTCTCGACGACCGTATCGCCGAATCGGTTGCCGAGATAGGACCAGAAGGCATGCCCATATTGATAGGGCGACAATTTTCGAGCCGCCTCGCCTTGCTTTGCAGGCAGACGGTCAGTGCGCACGACATCACGCAGCCAGAGCTCGGATTCGCTGTCAGCCGATCCGCGAGAGAGATACTCCGCCATACCCTCTACAAACCAGAGTGGTTGCGCGGTGCCACCACCGTAACGGCGCGAGATATCGAATTGGAAGGCGTGTACCAACTCGTGACCAAGCACGTGATCGGTTTCGGCCATCGTCGGAGCAAACGGCATGACGATGCGACGACGCAGTGATTCAGTGACGCCGCCAATCGAATCAGGCACTGACCCGGCGATGACATTCGTCTGCGCGAATTCGGCCTGGCTGCCGTAAATCACCAGCGGCTGCCGACGTTCGAGCTGGTGATTGAGCACCGTGGCGATGCGCGCATACCAACGCTCGGCCAGGTTCGCCGCAATCCGCGCAGCCCGTTCCTCTCGCTCGTAGTAATAGATGTCGAAGTGCTCGGTGGTAAGGATCTGAAAGTCGAAGTCGCTGTATTCGACCTTGTTACGACCGAAGTACTGCGCGTAAGCCGGCGGAACGATTGCCGGAATCACCAGAACCGCGCACACAAGGGACAGACGAAGCACACCGACACCGGCAACATGGTGCTTGCGCATGGGTACGAACCGACCGACGAACAGTTGTACGCGAGCCGAGCCGGCGGGATGCCGTTCGCTAGAAACGGTTTCTAACTTAGATGCAGGAGTGAGTCAAGCGGAAGGTGCAGGCGGGGGGTGCGAGAAGGTTCGTGTGAGGTGCGGAACTCTCGCTCCGCACCTCATAACAGGGGGCTACCACCGGAAGCTGACGCCTACTGAACCGCGCCAGAAATCGAAATTGCTGAGTCCGATATCGAGTGTCTCGTCCTCGTCTTTCTCGAACGAGCGGAAGTAACGCAGGTCACCGCGGATGCCCACGTTCTCGGTGAATTGGCCGTTGATGCCACCGCCGACGTTCAAGCCGAGGTCATTCCGGGTCACATCGTCAAAGAAATTCGCGACACCGCTCACACTGCTCCGGATGAGACCGAGCCCGGCCGACCCATAGGGGCGGACGCCGCGTCCCGGGGGCGCGCTGACGAGCACGTTGCCCATGAACGTCGTCACGTTGCTATCGCCGAACTCGAAGTTGCCCGGGCCGATGGTGTTCTCGAAAAAGTTCGGCGACCATCCAAAGTCGAACTCGAATCCGATCACGCTCGGGTTGTAGCCAATGGTCGCGCCGAAATCGACACGCTTCTCCACTTCATCGTCGAAGTCGGCAGCCGCATCGTTGAAATTCACGTTGCCGCCGAAGTTGCCGCCTACAAATGGGGTAAAGAACCAGCCCTGCGCACGCGCGGTCGCAGGCACCAACAGCAGCGCGAGCGCGCTGATGAAGAGCAATTTGCGTAACTGCATCGGACCTCCTCCGTTAGCTCAAGAGCTCAAGACTCCGGCAAGTGTGTGGTGCAAGCGGAGTGCCCCGCCCGCGACATAGCGCGGCCGTTTCGGACGGAGCTCGTGCGTGTAGCAGGAGCGCCTCGGACGAGATAGGCAGGAGAGATCGTTCTACAGCTGACGTAGCGCTCGCATGGGATCGAGTCGCGAACTGCGTCGAGCGGGAAGGTAACTGGCCATGATCCCCACCAAGGTCAGCAATCCGGCGGCGCCCGCGAAGGCGATTGGATCGAACGGGCTGACGCCGGCGAGGAACGTTCGAAAGAGTGGTGTGACGCCGAGCGACGCCAGCGATCCCAGAGCCACCCCTCGCGCGACGACTTTCAACGCGCGCACGAGCATCTCCTGCCTGATGCGAGGACGCGACGCACCGAGCGCCATGCGGATACCGACTTCGGCGGTGCGCGACGCGGCGATGTAAGTCATAACGCCGTAGAGACCAATCATCGCCAACAGAAGTCCCACGCCACCCATCGCTCCCATCAGGATTGTGCCGACCCGGCGCATGTTCATTTCCAGGCTCGTCGCGCTGCGAAGCGTCTGCACGCTGACGGGAACCGTGGCATCGATATCGTCGATCGCGCTCTGCACCGATCGCACGAGTGCGTCTGGTGACAAGGTGCGAGCGTGGATGATGAGTGTTCGCGGTCGCTGCGCGAACGGGTAATAGATCACCGACTGCGGCGCCTCGCCAATCGTCCCGATACGGTGGTCGCGCACGACGCCGACAACTTCCGCCTCGAGCTCGTCCTCGGTCTGCACGTGTTGACCAATCACATGCTGTCCAGAGAAGTAGGTCTTGGCGAAGGTCTCGTTCACGATCGCGACCGGCGGGCTCCCGTTCCGGTCAGTTCGTCCGAACTCTCGGCCCTCGATCAGACGAATTCCCAACGTGTGGAAAAAATCCGTCCCGACGCTGTAATTAGACGGACGCGTACCGGGGATATCGGTGCGGCCGGCAGGATGGAAACTTCTCAACAGCGAATC
>DATCXH010001048.1:0-2125 GCA_036565925.1 Vicinamibacterales bacterium | reverse complement strand
GGCGACGTCGAGCGTCTCGATGACCTCGCGCTCCTGATGGATGATGCCGATGCCGAGGCGAGCCGCATCCGCAGGCCCATGCATCACCACTCGCACACCCTCTATGGCGATCGTGCCCGAGTCGGCGCGATGGATCCCGCCGAGGATCTTCATCAAGGTGGACTTGCCGGCGCCGTTCTCGCCGACCAGGCCGACGACCTCTCCAGCGGCTACGTGGAAGTCCACTCGGGCGAGGGCAGTCACGCCTGGAAATTGCTTGGACACGGCCGACATGTTCAGGAAAGGATTGGCGATCAATGGAGAGCTCCGGCGTCGCAGTCTGGGAACAGCGGTGGCATCCCCTTCGCGAAGAGTGGGTGGTGGTTGCCGCCCATCGTCAGGATCGTCCGTGGCATGGAGAACGGGCCGTCGTGTCCTCCGCCCGGCCGCCAGAATACGTCGAGAGCTGCTATTTCTGTCCGCGCAACTTGCGCGTGAGCGGCGAGCGCAACCCCGATTACCGGTCGGTCTATGTCTTCGACAACGATCATCCGTGTGTCGGCATGGACGCGCCCCGGCACCTCGAGCCACCGCCTGGCATGTATCGGAATACGCCGGCGACGGGAGTGGCGCGCGTCGTGTGCTACACCCCGAAGCACAACACCACGCTGGCCGAATTGCCGGCCGACGAGATCGCCGCACTGATCGATGCGTGGCGTGATCAATATCTCCAGCTCGGTTCGCGGCCCGATATCCGAAGCGTCCTCATCGTCGAAAACAAGGGCGAAGTGGTGGGCGTCTCAAATCCGCACCCGCACGGTCAGATCTACGCGACCAATTTCGTCTTCAAGACCATCGAGACTGAAGCCGCGGCGGGCCGGCGTTATTTCGAGGAGCACGGCCGGGTGCTGTTCGGAGACATCCTCCGCTCCGAACTCGAGGATGGCCGTCGCATTCTGTTCCAGAACTCGTCTGCGGTGGTGTTCCTGCCGTATTTCGCCCGGTATGCCTACGAGTGTTATGTCGCGCCGAAGGAGACGCACGCCAGCCTCGCGACGATGTCGACGAGCGAGCGGCGCGACCTGGCGGTGGCACTCAAATCGTTGCTGGTCCGCTATGACAACCTCTGGCAGATGTCGTTTCCGTACGTGTTGGCACTCCATCAGGCGCCGACCGATGGCGCCGACTACAGCGCGTTCCACTTCCACATCGAATGTCATCCACCACTGCGCAAGCCGCACCTGCTGAAGTACCTTGCTGGTCCCGAGATCGGTGGCGGCAATTTTCTGAGCGACACGAGGCCGGAGGCGAAGGCCGCGGAGTTGCGCGCCGTACCCGACATCCACTATCGCCTGAGCAGTGTGGGCCCGCATGCGTGACCCCCACGCGTTGTTGAATCTGATCCTCGCGGTGCACGGAGATGTGCGTGACGAGATCGTCGCCGCAACCGAGCGGCATGGCCTCGACCGAATGGCCTCAATCGATCGTGACGACGAGGGGGACACTATCTACGCCATCGACGTCGTTGGCGAAGCGATCGTCACACGGCTCGCCGAAGCCCTGACGCATGACCGCACGTTCGTGATGGTGGCAGAGGGGCTCCCCGGGGGACGCCGTGTCTACCCGCTCGGGGCAGACGAAGCGTCCGCAGATTGCCGCATCATCGTCGACCCAATCGATGGCACGCGTGGCCTCATGTACCAGAAGCGCAGCGCGTGGATACTCACGGCCGTCGCCCCCAATCGGGGTCCGGGGACATCCCTGCGTGACATCGAGTTGGCCGTGCAGACTGAAATCCCTCTCCTCAAACAGCACCTGTCGGATCAATTGTGGGCAGTACGCGGTGGCGGTGCACATGCACAGCGCCACAACCGGCTGACCGGCGAACGCCTGCCGATCCGACTGCGACCCTCGGCCGCACCGAGCATCGCCCACGGCTATGCCACGATCGTTCGCTTTTTTCCCAGCGCACGTGACGTGCTCGCCGCGATAGACGAGGCGATCGTCTACGGCGCACTGGGTCCCTACGGTCCTGGAAAGGCGCACTGCTTCGAGGATCAATACGCCTCGACCGGCGGTCAGCTCTACGAACTCCTGGCTGGACACGACCGCTTCATTGCCGATCTTCGTCCGCTGCTCCGTCCGG
>DATCXH010000462.1:0-2332 GCA_036565925.1 Vicinamibacterales bacterium | reverse complement strand
GCTCGTCTGGGTCGTCAATGCCAGCGAGGAGTACTTCGCGGTGCTCCGCGTCCCTCTCGTGCGCGGGCGCGCCTTCACGCTCTTCGATGGTCGTCCAGGGAGTGAGGCGGCGATCGTGAACGAGCGGTTCGTGCGCATGTTCCTCGGAAATCAGGAACCGATTGGGACACGCATCCGCGTGGGTGCAGAGGAGACTCCGTGGCTGCAGATCGTTGGCGTCGCAACGACGGTGCGTCAGCAGCAGCTGATCGGTCCGGAGCCCGACCCCGTCGTCTTTGTGCCATTCCGCCCTGCGCCACCAGGCACCACCGCCATCGTCGTGCGCAACGCCGATCAAGATGCGACGATCGTGCGTGTTCGTCAGGAGATCGCGAGGATCGATCTCAACCTTCCTGTGTACCGGATCATGAGCTACGAGCAGGCAGTCCGGAACGCTGCGTGGAACAGCAGGCTCAGCGACGTCACCATCAAGAGCATTGCCGTCATCGCGTTGCTGCTGGCGCTCGTTGGACTGTATGCCGTGACGTCTCACACCGTCGAAGGCTGGAGGCGCGAGCTCGGCATGCGAATCGCGCTCGGTGCGTCAGCCGGCCACATCGGGTGGCTTGTGCTGCGTCGCGTGCTGACCCAACTGGCCGTCGGTCTCGCGCTCGGTCTGGTCGGCGCGCTGGCGTTCGATCGCACGTTCAACGATCCGGCCAACCGGGGAGCGACGAATGTCAGCATGGTGGATCCTGGAGCGCTGCTCCTGATCCTGCTCGCGATGTGCTCCGTGGCAGTCGTCGCCTGCCTCGTGCCGATTCGCCGCGCCGCACGCGTCGATCCTCTCGTGGCGTTGCGCGCTGAATAAGACCGCGCATCCCGGGAATTATTCAACCGGCTCGATCTTGAGCACCATCCCGTCCGACGCGTTCCCGCCGCTCGATCCTTCCGTCGCGACGTAGATGTAGCCATCGGGACTCTGCTGCACGTCGCGGATGCGCACGCGCAATGGAACGAGCAGACCCTCGCGGCGCTCGGCTTGATTCGGTTGCCCGAATGCGACGCGAATCAGTTGCGCAGTGGTCAGCGCGCCGACGAACAAGTTGTTCTTCCAGCGCGGAAACTTGTCGCCGGTGTAGAACATGATGCTCGACGGGCTGATCGACGGCACCCAGAACATGCGCGCGTTGTCCATGCCTGGACGTGCGAACGGCTGATCGGACGCGAGCGTGCCTGTGTAATTGCGGCCCATCGACACGAGCGGCCATCCGTAGTTGTGCCCCGGCTGCAGGATGTTGACCTCGTCACCGCCCATCGGACCAATCTCGGCCTGCCAGAGATCGCCTGTCTCGGGATTGACCGCCAGGCCGTATCCATTGCGGTGACCGTAGGTGTAGATCTCGGGCTTCGCACCAGGTTTGCCGACAAACGGATTGTCCTTGGGCACGGTGCCGTCGTCGCGCAGACGCAGCGTCTTGCCGACGTGGTTGTCGAGCGCCTGCGACTTCATGCGCAGGCTGTTGTCATCCGAGCCGTCCGCGCGCTTCTGTTCGGCGTTGCAGCAGATGCGATCGCGATCGCCGATCGTGACGTAGAGGTTCTTGTCCTTGCCGAAGTAGACGCGGCCAGCGAGGTTGCCGCCTTTCTCCCACGCGTCGGCAACGAAGATCTCCTGAATGTCTCCGAGCACGTCGCCTTTGAGAAAGCCGCGCGCGACGGCCAGCGTCGTGCCCTTCTCACCGGTCTTCGGGTACGAGAGGTAGACGAGATGGTTCTGCGCGAAGTCGGGATGAACGGCGACGAAGTGCAACGAGTCGTTGTTGTTCCCGCCGCCGTTCGATGCATTGGGGCTCGGCCTGGTTGGCGAGGTCCACACTGGTTTCGGGGACAACACGCCGTTCTGGATGATCCGCAGCGCGCCATTGCGCTCCGTTACCAGAATCGTGTTCGCGTCGGCGAACGCGATGCCCCATGGATGGAAGAGTCCCGTCGCCACCGTGACCACGCGGATCTTGCCGCCCTGCACGTCGAGCACCTGCGGACTGGTGTCACGCGCCAGTGCCTGCGCGGGCTGCGCTTGCTGAGGAAAACAGATCGTTGGGCCGAGGAGCAGGACCGCGGCCATCCAGGTGATCGATGACAGTTTCATAGCGGCGCATTATGGCATTAACGCCGCCGAATGACCTTACCTTTGACCTTTGCCGCTAGACCGTTGCCCTTGCGCGTTTGCGCTGATTCGCACGCCGCCGCCGCTGGAGCGCAGACGCAGGAGCGGACCGCCGCCGTTCATGTCCCCGCGCAGCGAGTCGCTCTCGACCTTCCCTTGAATCGTGACTGGCACATCCGAATT